>DAOUYU010000061.1 GCA_030673995.1 Candidatus Aminicenantota bacterium | reverse complement strand
ATTTAAATTGGCATAACTTTTGCATGTAAACAAGAGAGAGGAGAAAAAAAATGAAAAAATGTCTGATTCTTTCACTATCTCTCATTCTTTTGGCTCCGAGTCTGGCTTTCTCGGACATTTTTACTTTTAAGGGAGGATATTTACAGCTTCAAATGAAAAGCGATCTCTGGGACACAGAATTCGAGAACATGGATTTCATAAGGAAGGACTACTATGACACATCGTTTGGTCTTGGCTATGAGTATTTCATCAATCGACAGGTGAGCTTTGTCCTCAGTGTGGAGTGGTATGATAAAGCCAAAAATGGTATTTACAAAAATTTTATCGGTGAAAATATCGACGGCGACGATTACGCCTTTGACTATGGAGAAGGGTTTGCCATTGAACATGTTTTTTCAGTATCCATCGTTCCTATCCAGGCTTCCCTGAAACTCATGCCCAACAGAAGGGCAGGAACAATCATCCCTTATATAGGCGGTGGAATCGGTCTGTATCTATGGAAAGTTAGAATTCAAGGTGAAAATGTCAATCCTAATGAATGGGAGTGGTTTTACGATCCCGGTCTCGATGAAGATGTCAGAGGATATACCATTTATCCTGCAAATTCGGAAGAGAGCAGAATCTCTGTCGGATTTCATGGTTTCGCCGGCATCATGGTGCCTCTTGTTCGTCGAGTCACTCTTGATATTGAAGCTAAGTACAACTATGCAGAGGGAACTCTGAAAGACTGTTTCCAAGGCTTCGAGCCTTTTGACCTCAGTGGATTCCAGGTAACAGCTGGATTGAGTTTATGGTTCTAAATTCAGCCCCGGATTTAATCCTGGTAAAGAGTGGAAAATAGAGACAAATGAAAAAAGGAAAAAAGGGGACAGGCAACTTTTTTCAAGAAAAAAAGTAGCCTGTCCCCTTTTTTTGTCCCCTTTTCATCCAAAGATTTTTTGTGTTATGAAACTTCGAATTTTGTTATACTGTAAAGTTAAGACGATAATTGCCAACAGAACAAGAAACATCTATCTTAGAATCAATAAAAGAGAGAAGGCAGTTGACTTGCCCAGTTACTCTCAAAACCTGAATGCCTTCTTTATTCAATTCGTTGTGACTTTTACCTGAGACATGAAGAGAGGAGAAATGAAATGAAAAAAAAGCTGGCTCTTTTCGTAGCAGCAATTCTTTTGATCCCGGCTTTTTCTTTCTCTAATATTTTCACTTTTAAAGCTGGATTATTTTTCCCAAGAGCGAAAAGCGACCTCTGGCAATATGAATTTGACAACATGGATTTCACAAAGACCAATTACCAGAATACAAACTTCGGTTTTGCCTATGAATATTTCTTTTCTCGAGAAATAAGCTTTGTATTAGGCATAGATGGATACAACAGAAATAAATTGGGAACCTACAAAAACTATGTCGGGAGGGAAGGTTTACCATACTATTACGCCCTCGAGTCTGGAGAGGGTAACTCCTTAGTCCATGTTTTTAATGTATCCATAACTCCTATTCAACTTTCAGTAAAACTCACTCCGATGGGAAGAGGAAGAAAGTTAATTCCCTATGTGGGAGGAGGAGTGGGAGTTTATCTCTGGAGTTTAACTCGATCGGGTGATTTTGTCGATTTCTCTATGGAGGATGAGTACATCGACTTGGAGTCGGGAGAGAATATAATGGGATTTGCAGTTTTTATTGATGATTCCAGAGAAAGAAGTAAACTCTCTATAGGATATCATGCTTTTGGTGGGTTCATGTATGCTTTTGCCAACAGAATCACGTTGGAAGCGGAATTTAAATACAATTACGCTGAAGGAAAATTAGAGGCCGGGAGCTTCCAGAGCTATGCGCCCTTTGACCTCAGCGGATACCAGATCTCTCTTGGTATAAACTACTGGTTTTAAGAATCTTTTTCGAATCCCGCGTGTTTTCGATCCGCTCAGTCTGAGCCCCACCCATCGTAGGATATGATTTCCTCAAGGCCTTTTCTTCCCCGGAACGAAGGTGTTTTAGCAGGATACCCTAAAGGCGTTAGAGCCAAAACCCTCACATCTTCAGGAATATTCAGGATCGATTTGACCTCCTCTTCTTCAAAGGAACCTATCCAGCACGTGCCGAGTCCTTCTTCCTGGGCCTGGAGAATGAGGTGTTCTAACGCTATGGTGACATCCACCGGCCAGGATTTCATATATCGGCCCATGTGTGCATAGCAGTTGTCAGGAAAACCGCAGCCAACAATGATAACCGGTGCCTCGGCCATAAAAAACTGTCCAGCCGATGCCCTGGCCAGTTTCTCTTTTAAAGCGTTATCCCTGACAATGATGAACTTCCAGGGCTGCAGGTTTTTTCCAGAAGGAGCGAGACGGGCGGCTTCAAGAACCCTCAACAGGACATCTTCAGGAATGGGATCCTTCTTATATCTCCTTATGCTCCGTCTATCCCACATAACTTTCAAAATGCTCATGCCTCCTCCTTTTGGAAATCATTCTCATTCTCTAAAAGTACCAAAAATTTGTCTGTTCTGCAAAAAACAGAGTGGAATCAGGCCGGGTGAATTCGAAACACATGGCCTGATAAATTGCTCTGTTTTCCATCAAAGAAAAAAAGATTCTTACTTTTATATTTTTGATTTTACTCTTTTGGCTTATACTTATCTAGAATTAATGAGTATTTCTGAGCTTCAGAGATCTTTTTTCTTTTCTTAAAACCCTGTACCAGGATTCGGCATTTCTTCACGATCTCCTGCCTGACGAGCATGTCCTGATGGGGCGTCAGAGGAAGGTGAATCGCCTTTTCCAGGGCTTTGACTCTGAACCTGTCCATCCCCCAGTACTTTCCTGAAAGCTGGTCAGAATGTCCTCCTCGCTTGATGATCAAAGATTTTTGCAGCAGATAGATGGGATATTTCTGGGCAAGCCGAATTCCAAAGTCATAATCTTCGCAAGCCGGAAATTCTTCATCGAATTTTCCTATTTTCTCAAAGACCTCCTTCCTGAAAAGGGCTGAAGAAAGGCTCAAAAGACAGAGAGGCAAAACCCTGTCAAAGATCCATCCTGAGTACTTGCGGTGTATTTTTTTGGGATTAACAAAAACTCCCCGCCTTATCCATATCTCCTCGGTATAACAGATCCTGGCTTCAGGGAAAGTGCTCATGAAATTCATCTGGATACTTATCTTTTCCTCTTTCCATAGGTCATCTGAATCCAGAAAAGCAATATATTCTCCCCGGGCAAGCTCAATGCCCAGGTTCCTGGCAGCGCTTACTCCTCCATGCTCCTCGAAGTGATATTTCACCTTGCCCCTGAAAGATTTAACGATTCCC
Source organism: Candidatus Aminicenantota bacterium (assembly GCA_030673995.1). Classification (GTDB taxonomy): domain Bacteria; phylum Acidobacteriota; class Aminicenantia; order Aminicenantales; family Aminicenantaceae; genus JAGLWV01. Next base: position 5,890 of record DAOUYU010000061.1, on the reverse strand, counting down.
TCTGTATTGTCCGTTGAACCATCATCGATCACAAGAAACTCAAACGGAACAGAATCATCTCGTACGAAATAATCCTGATTCAGCACAGATTGAATCGCTTCTTTTAGAAAGGAGGCTCGGTTGTATGTGGGAATGATTACACTGATCATAGAGCAGGAAGCTCCGTTCAGGAAGTCCTGGAGATATTGACGTCCTCTCTTTTATTAAAAGGGATTGTGAGTCTCCCCCATGCTGTTCTCACCTCAATCTCCCCGGCAATACTTAAAGAAGCAGAGGACTGTTGAAGGACCTGGTACATCTCCTTTCCAACTTCAAAAAAACTCAAAAGAAACTGAAGAGAAAAAACCTTTTCTCCGCGACCTTCTATATTTTTATCTCCTTTGATCAGATCTTTCTCGAGCTGTTGTCCTTCCAAATAAAAGGTATAGCTTATCCTGTCTACCAGAAGTTCATGGGTGTTATTGTTTTTAAAGCTCATCTGAAATGTTAAATCCGCCCCACCGATGGTTATATCATTCACATGAAAAGAACGGAATTCAATTTCAGGCTTTTGAAAAATCTGAAAGTCTCCGGAAAAGGCGAAAGGAAGCTGTATCGTCGTTGTCTTGCCATCCCAAAATGTCATTGTTCCTGAAAGCATACACTGAGCCTTATTCTCTTTTTCTATTCCTTCCACCGTCTTAAAAAGTCGTGCATAGGTAATTTTCAGGGGGATAGAAAGAAGCGTGTCTTTCTTTGCTTCGATGATCAAACTTTTTCCTAGAGGGATTGCCAGATGAAAATATTCCTTCTGATTGACTAAAAGTCTGTAATCATAACTGTAGAGATAATAAGGAAAAGAAGAAGCATTCGTTATGTTTACGTAAAAAACAAGAGAAAGCCCTGAGAGGCTAAAATCTTTAATCTGTTTTTCTTTAAGAGATATGGTGAGTTCCTGTTGAGAATATCCTGATGGACCTGCAGCAACAAACACCCAGATAACAGCCAGAACTAAGAGTAGCTTTTTCATCATTTTTTTTTGTTCATTCATACTTTGAATTCATTAGGATACAACATCGGATTAAAGAGGACAAGCTTTCATCAGGATCACGGATCTGGAAATACTCCCAATTATTAAACCTGGATTATTCACGAGTCAAAGTATCGGCAGTTTTTATGAATAATTCAGGCAAAATAAAATTTGTATTGAAAGGCAATCTGTTTTTATAATAATATTAACAAAAAATGATTGGATTCAGTTTAAGGAGGAATTCATGAAAAAAGCAAGTCCCCTCTACTTCTTCTGTCTTCTTATGGTCTCATTAAACCTACTGTTCATATCATGCGGCAAGAAAGAAGAGGTAGCCGAAAAACCAGTAAAACAGATTTCAGATAAGGCGCTTCAGGAGAAAAATGTTGCGGTTTATAAGACAAGAGAAGTAGGGGGAAAAGCAAGGAAACATCTTTCCTTTGACCTCTCACAGGTTGATAAACCCGCTTCTCTCAAAGAGTTCGTTCAGTATTTTCACTTCCCTCCCATTCGCCAGCACAGAACCGGAACCTGCTGGTGCTTTTCAACAACTTCTTTTTTTGAATCTGAAACGAAGCGCTTGGGCAAGGACCCCGTGAAGCTTTCCGAACTGTACACGGTCTACTGGGAATTTGTGGAAAAGGCCAGGCATTTTATCAGGAAAAAAGGAGACTCCTTCGTAGCCCACGGATCAGAACACAATGCTGTGATACGCCAGATGAAAAAGTACGGAGCAGTAAGAGCTTCGGATTACACCGGACTCCTTTCCGGCCAGACAGAACATGACCACGGCAAACTCTTACAGGAAATCAGGAACTATCTTCAATTCTGTAAAGACAACGGGTACTGGGATGAAGAAAAAGCTATCTCCTATGTGAAAAGCATCCTGAATAAACACCTGGGAAAACCACCTGAAACTATCGAAGTTGATGGCCGAACCCTGGCTCCCAAGGAATATCTGGATACAGTACTCCAACTCCCTCTGGATGATTATGTAGCCTTCATCAGCTTCAAATCTCTTCCTTTTTACACCAAAGGGGAGTTCAAGGTTCCTGACAACTGGTGGCACAGCAAGGAGTACCACAATGTTCCTCTCGACGATTTTTACAGTGCCCTTGTCGACACCATTAAGAGCGGATATACCGCTGCCATAGGAGGAGACATCTCAGAGCCTGGAATAAGCGGCGAAGACGATGTGGCCATAGTTCCTACCTTTGACATTCCCCAGAAACTGATCGACCAGGATAGCCGAGAATTCAGGTTTACCAACAGGACATCCACCGATGACCATGCCATCCATGTTGTGGGTTACAAAGAAGGAGATGGCCACGCCTGGTTTCTGATCAAAGATTCGGGCAGCAGCGCCCAGAAAGGGCAGTTTAAAGGATATTATTTGTACAGGGATGACTATGTGAAACTTAAAATATTGACTTTTATGGTTCATAAGGACGCTGTGGCTAGTCTGCTTGGAAAATTTCCGAAGGAATATTAAAAGTGTGTCCTTTGATTTTGTGAAAAATCATGCTATAAATCAGATATCATTGAAAATAAACAAAAAAAGAGGGAAGTTCCCCAAAGTACCACCCTTTGAATATGCGCAAAGCACAAAAGGATAGTACTTTGAGGGAACGTCCCTTATAATTGAGCTAAGAGATGAAAAAACTACATGTTGAATTCAAAGAGAAGGAATTTTTTATTCATCACTTTGGTGAAGATTCTTTTGCTGTCGGGGGCTATGTACGCGATCTCATAAGGGAAAATCCATCTGAAGATGTCGATATTCTTATCACCCATCATTCTGTTGAAGAAATTATAAAAAAAATCAAACCCTTCGGAAAAGTAGACCTTGTAGGAAAAAGCTTCGGCGTCATAAAATTTACAATAAACGGAAAAACATACGATATAGCCCTTCCAAGAAAAGATGCCCCAAAGGAGACAAAAGTCAAAGGGCACAAAGATATAATCGCCTCGGCAGATCCTGATCTCCCGATTGAGAAAGACCTGGAAAGACGAGATTTCCGATGCAACAGTATGGCTTTAAGGCTCAAGGATAATACACTTGTAGACCCTTTCGATGGAGCGAGCGATATAAAGGAGAAAATCATAAGGTTGACAAATTCCCGGGCATTCCCAGATGATCCCTTGCGTGTTCTTCGAGTAGCACGTTTCTCTTCCGTTCTTGAGTTTTCGGTCGATCCCTCGATCTATGAGATTTCAAAAGAAATAAATCTATCAGGTCTAAGCGTGGAGAGAATTAACGAAGAGATGTACAAAATTCTCATCTTTTCTCCTCTTCCCTCAGTTGGCCTTGAAGAATTACTCAAGCTTGGGGCCTTGTTTCAACTTTTCCCGGAACTCTACAGCCTGGCCCTCTCCATCCACGATTCTATCTTCCACCCTGAGAGAGACCGGTACGGGCATCATACTGTCTGGGTTCATACAACTCTCACGGTTGACCAGGCAAAAAGGCTGGCCGAACTTGCCAAACTTTCTCAGGAGAAAAAACTGGCTTTATTGCTGGCTGCCCTTTATCACGATGTAGGAAAACCGTCTACGGCCCGGTGGGAGTTCAAGAGGGGAAGAATGGTCATCACCAACTACGGCCATGATATCCTCAGCGAAAAAATAACAAAAAAGATCTTTCATCGATTCAAAATTTTTTCCTGGAATGGATACAATTTGAGAAAAATGGTCCTTTCCCTCATCAAATGCCACCATCGGGCCTCCGAATTGTGGCAGAACCGGGAGGTTCTCACCAAGAAGGCATTCAATCGTCTCGCAGCAGATATCCACGGAGAAATCGAGCTCCTGGCTTACCTGGATGCGGCCGACAGGGCAGGAAGAAAGGAAGAACCAGTCACGGAATTAGATAGAGAAGGCCGATGGCTTCTCAGAAAATTCAAGGAGCTTAACGTCACCAGAGAGACCATCAAGCCTTTGATCATGGGAAGACACCTGATCGAACTGGGAGTCGCGCCAGGTCCCTCAATGGGAAAAATCTTAAAAAAACTGTACGAGCTGCAGCTTGATAATGAGTTTGAGACAAAAGAAGAAGGCCTTAGAGCTGCGAAAGCAATCATTAAGAAGGAACTGTAATGAAAATTCTTGTGGCAGGGGGTGCCGGGTATATCGGATCCCACACCGTCAAAGAACTCATTCAGGAAGGATTTGAACTCGTCGTTTTCGACAATTTCTCCACTGGCAAAAAAGAACTGCTCGTCGGCGGAGAGCTTGTGGTTGGAGACCTTATGGACTTAGAATCCATTAGAGAAGTCCTCAGGTCAAAAAACATCGAGGCTGTTCTTCACTTTGCTTCCCTTATTCAGGTCGGAGAGTCTTATAAAGACCCTCAAAAATACTATACTCATAACCTCATCGGCAGTCTGAACCTTCTGGCTGCCATGCTTGAATCAGAGGTAAATAATTTCATTTTTTCTTCAAGCGCTGCAGTGTATGGGGAGCCTCAAGAAATCCCTATCCCTGAGTCACATCCCCTGAATCCATTTAACCCTTATGGCTGCACAAAATTCTTTATCGAAAAAATACTTCAAGACTATGAGAGAGCCTACGGACTGAAATTTATTTCTCTCCGCTATTTTAATGCTGCAGGATCTGACCCTGACGGACGTTTGGGTGAGATGCACGAACCCGAAACCCATCTCATCCCCAACATCCTCCTTTTCCTCCTAGGAAAAAAGAAAAGCTTCGACCTTTTCGGTACAGATTTTCCTACTGAAGACGGGACAGCGGTCAGAGATTACATTCATGTCACAGACCTGGCAAAGGCCCACGTGCTTGCCCTGAAAAAACTCCTCAAGTCTTCCCAGAGCGATTTTATCAATCTCGGTGCAAACAAGGGATATTCCGTATTAGAAATAATTGAGAAAACAGAAGAGGTCACAGGCAAAAAAATCGCATACAGAGAAAAGCCGAAGAGGGAAGGGGATGTTCCCGTGCTTCTGGCCTCCAAAGAGAAAGCAGAGAAAATCCTCGGCTGGAAACTCTACCATTCAGACATCGAAACCATCATCGAGACAGCCTGGAACTGGCACCAGAAAACAGTGAATCCCAATAAGTCATCAGCAGAAGAGTAAAAAAAAATCACCTCAGAAATCACCTCAAAAGACTATTTACATATTTACAGCACTTTTTTATTATACAGAGTCTATTTCCTTGATAGCTGATTGCTCTATTCACAGCAAAGGTTTTGGGAAATAGTTGCAGCGATCTTAGAAATGTTACCTTATTTTAGATACATTTGACTCGAGTCAAGCCAAATGTTATAAATTTATGTTAATAGGAAATGAATTGAAAAAGAGCAAATACCTGATTCCAGCAGCTCTTATTGTTTTTTTCCTTTTTTTATGGAACTGCTCTCTTTCTCATAAACCTTCCCCTGAAATACAGACCAGCCCAGCGGCGGCTCCTACAGGAGATCTCATTCCTCCCCAGACTGAACCTGAAGAAGAGGTGCAGACAGCCATGGAGGATAAAGATCAAAAAAGCGAAGACTCCCTCCCCGAAGAAGGCACACCGGTCGAGGAGAAGGCAGATCCCTTTATTATGCTGGAAGAAGCCCTGGATGCCTACCAGGATTCCAGGTTTGCCTGGGAAAAAGGAGATTTCGATACCGCTCTTCAAGCCCTGGATGAGGCTTACAGCCTCCTCCTGAAGCTCGACCTTCCCTCTGATTCTTCTCTCATCCAGCAAAAAAATGAACTCCGACTCTTGATCGCCCAAAGGATTCAAGAGATCTACGCTTCACAATTAACGACAGTCTGGAATAACCATCAAACCCTTCCTATCGAGGAAAACGAATCTATTGAGAACGTCAAATTCGAGATCAAAGAATTTCAAACTAGAGAGAGGAAGTTTTTCGAG
>DAOUYU010000109.1 GCA_030673995.1 Candidatus Aminicenantota bacterium | reverse complement strand
AAGGCCAGCCATTAATGTGGGCATATCTGTTTCACGAGTAGGAGGAAATGCCCAGATAAAAGCCATGAAGCAGGTGGCCGGGCAGCTGCGTCTGGACCTTGCTCAATATCGGGAGTTGGCCACCTTTGCTCAGTTTGGGACTGAGCTGGACAAGGCGAGCCAAGCACAGCTTGATAGAGGCGAAAGATGGATTGAAATCCTTAAGCAAGATCAGTATGTTCCTCTTCCAGTGGAGAAACAGATATTGGTTATTTACGCGGGAAACAGAGGTTTTTTGGATGAATTTGAAGTCAACCAGGTCAAAGAATATGAGGAAAAACTGTATCAATTTTTTGAAAAAGAACATGCGGACCTCCTGAAAAGGATTGCCAAGAAAGGTGAAATCGATGGAGGACTGGATGAAGCTATCGGTTCCGCCTTAAAGGATTTTAACCTCAGATTTAAAGAAGGAAAAGTATAAGATGCCCGCTTTGATCGACTTGAGAAAAAGAATAAAGAGTGTCAGGAATACCCAGCAAATCACGCAAGCTATGAAAACTGTGGCAACAGCCAAATTCAAGAAAGCACAGCGTATTATCCTGGAATCCCGCCCTTACTGGCACGGGTCTCCTGAATTGCTAAAGCAGGTCACATTCTGGGCCGAGAGAAGCGATCATCCTCTGCTTGCAAAAAGAGAGGAAAGAAAAACCTTGGGAATGGTCATGACTTCAGATAAAGGATTGGCAGGTGCTTTTAATTCAAACTTACTCGAGCAGACGTTCTCTTTTTTCAAAGAAAAATCCGAACATACAGAAGTGAGCCTGGTTTTGATGGGAAAAAAGGCTGTTACCTATTTTAAAAAACTTTCTTTTCCAGTCCGGCGAGTGTATCCAGATCAAATGGATAAGCTCTCCTCGGAAGATCTAAAGGAACTGGCTCATTTTCTCATGCGTCTTTATGTCCTCAACGAAACAGATGCGGTGTATGTCGCCTACAACGAATTCAAATCTATCCTTGCTCCCCGGATCACTATCACCAAGCTCCTCCCCCTGGAGCCGCCAGAAAAGCATGAAGATAAGATGCTATTGCCTCCGGACTGGGAACCAGAAGCTCTCCCGCTTATCAGCACACTCCTTCCACTTTACATAGAGGCTCAAATTCGACATTTCTTTTTTGAGTCTTCAGCAGCCGAGCATGCGGCTCGGATGATGGCCATGGATAATGCGACAAGGAATGCGGATGATCTGGCGTCTGACTTGATGTTGATCTTGAACAAGATTCGTCAGGCTTCCATCACCAAGGAGCTTTTGGAAATTATGACAGCCGTTGAGGCTCTGGCAAAAAGATAGAAGATTTGGAGATAGAAATGGTGCAAACAAAGACAAAACCTAAAGGAAAGGAAAAGATTAAGGCAAAGACAAAAGAGGTAGCAAAAGCCAAGACGAAAAAGAAAAATGAGGAATCGGTCGGCAGAGTTGTCCAGGTTATCGGACCTGTGGTGGATATCGAATTCAAGAATGCCGAACTTCCTGAAATATACCATGCGATTAGAATCACGAGCGACGGATTAGACACCCCGATTCCCGTCAATATTGTTGTTGAGGTGGAGCTGCATCTGGGAGAAGATAAGGTCAGATGCGTTTCTATGCATCCCACCGATGGCCTGGCCCGGGGAATGAAGGCAGTGGATATGGGCGGGCCTATTCAAGTCCCTGTCGGAGAATGCACATTGGGACGAGTGATGAATGTCATAGGTGAGCCGGTAGATTATCTTGGACCCATAGAGGCCAAAGTGAAATATCCCATCCATCGTTCCCCTCCTTCAATCGAACAGCAGAGCACAAAGCTTGAGATGTTTGAGACCGGGATCAAGGTTATCGATCTGATCCAGCCCTTTTTAAAAGGCGGAAAGATCGGCCTTTTTGGAGGCGCTGGTGTCGGCAAGACAGTTATCATCATGGAATTGATTAACAACGTGGCCAAAAAACACGGAGGCTATTCTGTTTTTGCCGGTGTGGGTGAGAGAACAAGAGAGGGAAACGACCTCTGGCTGGAGATGAAAGGATCGGGTGTCATAGATAAGACTTCTCTTATCTACGGCCAGATGACCGAGCCTCCTGGGGCAAGGCTCCGTGTTGGTTTGGCTGCCCTTTCTGTCGCTGAATATTTCAGGGACGAGATGAACCAGGACATCCTTCTTTTCATCGATAATATTTTTCGTTTTGTCCAGGCAGGCTCGGAAGTTTCAGCGCTGCTTGGAAGGATGCCTTCTGCAGTCGGTTACCAGCCTAACCTGGCAACGGAACTCGGAGAGCTCGAGGAGAGGATCACTTCCACAAAAAAGGGTTCAATCACCTCTGTGCAGGCCATCTATGTGCCTGCTGATGACTTTACAGATCCGGCACCGGCTACAACCTTCTCACATTTAGATGCCACAACCAACCTTTCACGGGCTTTGACAGAGATTGGCATCTATCCTGCCGTCGATCCCTTAGCCTCCTATTCACGAATCCTGGATCCGAGAGTGATAGGAGAAGAGCATTATCAGGTGGCACGCCGGGTCAAAGAAATCTTACAGAGATACAAAGACCTTCAGGATATCATTACTATCCTCGGTATTGAGGAACTCTCAGAAGAGGATAAAGTCATTGTTGCCCGCGCACGAAAAATCCAGCGTTTCCTTTCCCAGCCTTTTTTTGTTGCCGGGGAATTCACCGGAAGGGCCGGAAAGTATGTGACCATCGGAGAGACTGTGAAGGGATTCAAGGAGGTTGTTGACGGGCAGCACGATGATAAGCCCGAACAGGCCTTCTATATGGTAGGAGGTGTTGAAGATGTTATCCAGCGTGCAGAGGAATTGAAAGCAGCATGAATCAGAATTTGCCTTCATCACTTCGGCTTACTGTCATAACTCCCCTCAAATTACTAGTGGATAAAGAGGTTGAGACAGTCTCCATCCCGAGCCTGGAGGGGTACTTGGGAGTGTTCCCCGGTCACAGGCCTCTTTTTTTAACCCTGGGAGAGGGAAAGATTACATACCGGGTTGGGCAAAAGGAGGATCATCTGGCCGTTCAGGGTGGATATGCAGAAATCCTGCCCGAGAGGGTTGTGATTTTTACTGAAGTGAGTGAAAATGAAACTGAGCAATCCGCTGAAAGGTGAGGATGAGTCTCTTGATGCCTTTTATCTGGGCCGCATCCGTGTCCTGCAGAAGAAAAAAGGCTACCGGTTTTCGGTCGATGCTCCCCTTCTGGCTGATTTTATACAAACCAGACACTCTGATGAAATCCTTGAACTCGGAGCCGGGAATGGCATCGTTTCTCTTCTTTTAAGCATCAAGCCTTTTAAGCACATCACAGCTGTGGAGATTCAGGAATCTTTGACCGATTTGGCCCGGAGAAATATAAAGCTCAACAACCTTGAAGAGAGAATCTCTGTTGTCCGGGAAGATCTGTGTCGCTATCGGCCAGGGAAAAAGTTTGATGTCATTTTTTCCAATCCCCCTTATATTCAGAAGGGGAAAGGTCATTTGAGTTCTTCCTTAGAGAAATCTATTGCTAAACACGAGTTAAAATGTGATATCTTTGATGTCATGAAGAAAACAGCGCAGCTTCTTAATAGTGATGGAAGGGCTTGCTTTGTCTTTCTTGCGGAAAGGAAAGAGGACTTTTTTCAGGCGGTCAAAAAAAACGAATTAAAGATTAAATCTCTTCGTTATGTCCATCCCCGTAAAGAAAGCCCTCCGAACCTTTTTTTGACCGAATGTAATTTTTTTTCTAAAAAAGTGACCACACTGCCTCCTTTTGTTCTTTATAATGAACAGGGAAAATACATGAATGAGGCAGAGGAGATATTTCGAGGAAGGAGTTATGCTCCATAGCATGATCGCTTCATCCATCCCCGAATACCATTCTCTTGATATATCGAGACAAGTCTTACTCATACGATATAAAAGAGTGCCTTATTATGCAGAGCGAGTAGACTTAAATGAATAAGGATAAAAAGATTCAAAAGCAGAGCGATCTGGAAAAAATCCGAAATCAGCTCAAACACAAGGACGAAAAAGTCGTTTTTACAAATGGTTGCTTTGACCTTCTCCACAGCGGCCACGTTCACCTCTTCCGGGAAGCGAAGAAACTTGGAGATGTTTTGATTGTGGCTGTTAACGACGACGAGTCGGTCAAAAAGATCAAAGGGGCCTCTCGTCCCATCTTTCCTCTGGAAGAGAGGCTAGAAGTCTTAGAGGCGATCGATGATATAGAATATCTCACTTCTTTCTCCGAGGAAACTCCTCGTCAGGTCATCGCGCGGCTTCTGCCTGATGTTTTAGTCAAAGGGGGAGATTGGAAGCCTGATGAAGTTGTAGGCAGGGAAGAGGTTGAGGGAGCAGGCGGGGAGGTGGTGATCATCTCTTATCTCGAGGGACGTTCGACATCCCAAATCATAAAAGAATTTAGCAGGTTGAGCTCAAAAAACAAGGGGTAGAAAAAAAGGCTCGCTCTTAGGCATCTTCCTTTAACCTGAATTATTCATAAAAACTGCCGACAGCTTCATGGGCCGACGCCTCGCATCTGTAGCAACCTCGACTCGTGAATAATCCAGGTTAAGCGAGCCAAAAAGAAAAGAAAATAATCACTTGCTGTTGTGGTATTCCTTTAGTTTCTGGCTAAGCCAGGCCCATATCTTTTTGTGAAAAGCGAAACTCGGAGGGTTGTTATCCAGGATGGAGCGCAAGCTTTTTTCCTCTTTATCCTGGAGGGTGAACCGGAATTTTTTTTCAGCATCCCAGAGAGAGGAAGATTCAGGATGAAACTGGACGCCTAGCATGTGAGGGTATTTCTCATGTTCGATCGCTTCAACCACTTTTCCGTCCAGGGTGGTGGCAGCGATTATTATCCCTTTTCCCGGCTTTAAAACCGCCTGGTGGTGGGAGCTGAGGATGTAAGGCGTGTCTTCTTTCTTAAAGCCAAGCATCTGGCAGAATATGCCTTTTTCCCTGAGCTTTATCGGATGCATGTTAATACTGATGAGCTTTTTTTCGGGATAGAGGCGGGCATAGGGATTGGTATGCCAGTTTTCTTTTTTAAGAGCGATCACATCCTCCAGATATTTTTTCCCATATATCTCAGACCAGATGTCCTGGACGAGCGTTCCTCCTGTCCCCACGTTCAGGCTTTGCGTACCGAGGCAGATGCCCAGAACAGGAAATTTTTGAGATGATTCAAGGAGAGCTTTAAAATTATTTGGCATGAATTATAATTCTCTTTTGTCAGCTTGGCAACATTTAGTGGTTAATGGAGTTACTTTTTATCAGAAAAGGATATTTCCCACTTTCCTGATTCGAAGACCTTGATTTTTACTGTATCCCCTTCCATCTTGCACTTAAACACTTCATATCTTTTCCCGGATTTCCGGTCAAGAACTCTTTTTCGCCAAATAATCTCATCTATATTGAATTCCCGGCTGCCGATGATGACAGACTGGGGAGTTTCCTTTCCTTTGTAGCCCGAATGGAATCGCAGCTCGAATCTTCCGCTCTCTTCATTTTTTTTCGAATGGTTCATTGCTGTTATCTCTGGATTTTTGCTCATTGGTTATTTTACTACAACACAAAACCTTTTTGTTTCTTTTTTCGTTTATAAAATTGATGATGTAAATCGGTAGATAAGGTGGAAAAGAATTCATAAAATCGAGGCTGATAAAGATGATAAAAAAAACACGATTCAATTTGATTTTTTCTTTGAGTCTTTTTCTTTTTCCCCATTTCTCCTTTGCCTCTTCTTTTGAGATGTTAAAGGTGCCAAAATTTTCTTGTCCACCGAAGATTGACGGAGTTTTAGAGAATCCACTCTGGCAGCAGGAAGCACTAAAAATAGAG
>DAOUYU010000098.1 GCA_030673995.1 Candidatus Aminicenantota bacterium | reverse complement strand
AAGCTTATTACACAAGTTAGAAATATTAAGAAGAGTAAATCAAATAGGACTGAGTGACTTTGCACAATTCTTAAAAAATCAGGAAGGACAAAAATATGTTTTTCTTTTCTATCAGAGAGAGTATCTTCCCCAGATAGAGCCAAGGATATTAAACCAGTATATAAGCCTTTTCCAGCAAAGACTGGATATTGTTACAACCATTACAGGTATTTTTGATTTTCATAAAAGAGATGTTTCTTTTGATGTTGATCGTATGAAGCAAACCTATTCGGATTCCTCCGTTTCTATCCATTTCATGTATCTTACCACGCCGCCCAAAATAGTTTCCGGAGTCCGCATGGAAGAACATTCGGAAGATCTCTTTGCTCCCTTCAAAGATATGGCAGAAGCAACAGGAGGATTGGCAGACAGCTCTTCAAATCCTGTTTCATTATTTCAAAATGCTCTGGATGCGTCTGAAAATTATTATCTCCTCTATTATTCCCCAAAAAATTACACCGGAGACGGGAAATTTAAAAACATTAAAGTCAGAGTGAAAAATAAGGATTATAAAGTGACCCATCGTTCAGGCTATTTTGCCAATTAAATTGGCAAAAAAAAGGGGACTGTCCCCTTTTTTTAGTTCCCTTTTTTTAATATGAATTTCACATTGACCGAATATGTCAATTCGCTATAATAGAAGTAAAAGAGGAAATCAGATGAAAAAAGCTCTTCTTTTAACGGCTTTTGTTTTTCTGGGTTTATCCTTGTTTTCCCAGGAGATATTTATCAGGCAAACCGTTGTGATCAATGTGGAAGTGCCGGTGAGAGTGTTTAAAGACGGTAAATTCGTGGACAACATATCTATAGACGATTTTGAGATCTTCGAAGAGGGCATAATCCAGAAAATAGAAGCGGTTTATCTGATAAAGAAGATGAGCGTAGAAAAAAGAGAAGAAAAGAAGAGATTTTCTCCTAAAATCAAAAGAAACTTTATTCTTTTGTTTGAGGTATCAGAGTATTTTGCAAGGCTGGACGAAGCTGTAAACTACTTTGCTCACAATGTCATTATGCCCGGCGATAATCTTATCTTAATCACTCCCGTAAAAGCCTATATGCTTAAGCATAACACCTTTGAAATCAAGACGAGAGAAGAAATTGCCAGTAGATTAAAGGGAATATTAAGAAAAGATGTCATGATTGGAAATTCAGAATACAGAAATACCATTTCTGACCTAACGACTTTAGCCAGCTCGTTATCTGAAAAACTTAAGTCAGGAAGTATAGCTGCGATTACTCCAGCAGCGGAAGATGCAAGTGAGGAAGGTCTTGAATCATTTTGGGTAGATCCTCATTTAGGCATGGAACTTGATGAGCAACTCATCTATTATGGAAGCCTTTTGCACAAGTTAGAAATTTTAAGAAAAATAAATCAAATGGAACTGAGTGACTTTGCAAAATTTTTAAAAAATATGGAAGGACAAAAGTATGTTTTTCTTTTTTATCAGAGAGAGTATCTTCCCCAGATAGAGCCAAGGATATTAAACCAGTATATAAGCCTTTTCCAGAATAGACCGGATATTGTTACAACCATTACACGTCTTTTTGATTTTCATAGAAGAGATGTTTCTTTTGATGTTGATCGTATAAAGCAAACCTATGCAGATTCCTCCGTTTCTATCCATTTTATGTATATTACCACGCCGCCCAAAAGAGCTTTTGGAGTCCGAATGGAAGAACATTCTGAAGATCTCTTTTCTCCCTTCAAAGAAATGGCAGAAGCAACAGGAGGATTCGTAGACAGCTCTTCAAATCCTGTTTCATTATTTAAAAATGCTCTGGATGCGTCTGAAAATTATTATCTCCTCTATTATTCTCCAAAAAATTACACTGGAGACGGTAAATTTAAAAACATTAAAGTCAGAGTGAAAAACAAAGATTATAAAGTGACCCATCGTTCAGGCTATTTTGCCAATTAATTTGTGATTCAAGGCGATAAAAAAAATAAATGAGATACTTATAAAAAAAGGAGTTAAAAATGAAAAAATTTATTTTTCCGATCATTTTTCTATTATTGACTTTCTTTCTGTTCTCTCAGATACAAGAACGCGCAGTCACAGTAACAAACGTGGTCGTCCCGGTAAGAGTAATGGATGGAAATGTGTTGGTCGACAATCTAACAATAGAGGACTTTGAATTGTATGAAGACGGCATGCCTCAAAAGATTGAGGCTCTCTATCTTGTTAATAAAGCAAACATCGCAAGAAAAGAAACACTCAGAGAATTCGATCCACCGGTATCGAGGCACTTCGATCTTCTCTTCCAGACAATAGATTATAATCCCAAGATTGGAGAAGCCATAGACTATTTTTTCAATAATGTCTTTCTTCCGGAAGATACCATGACCATTATGACTCCCCAGGATAATTACAATCTTTCCAGGAAGGCACTTAGAACAGTGTCAAAAGAAGATATTTCAAAAGAGATGCAAAAAATCATAAGGAAAGACACCAATCTTGGAGCATCGAGTTACAGGAGCATGCTGAGAGATTTAAGGAGGCTGGTGGGACAAATTTCAAGTGTTGGCGCACCTGCAGGTCAAGCTGCAGCGTTTTCTGATCCTAGTTCCAGCTCGACGTCTCTTGAGCTTTTGCTTCCAAGATATAGAGCAACTTTACAAAGTTTGGAAGAACTCCGCGTGGTAGATTATAAAAAGTTTTTACAATTTGCAGCCAGCCGGAAAAGGATGCAAAGGGGACAAAAAATCGTCTTTTTCTTTTACCAGAGAGAATTCAGACCGGAGATAAGTTCAGGCGTCCTAAGCCGGTTAATGTCCACCTTTCAGGATAAACCTCAAATTCTGTCCGAAGTTCAAGACCTTTTTCAATTTTACCGCAGGGATTTCAATTTCAACACGGAAAGAGTAAAACAGGCTTTTGCTGATTCTTCTCTCTCTTTTAACCTCCTTTTTATGCACAAAGAGCCAGAGAGAGCCCTTGGTGTATCCATGAGAGAACAATCTGAAGATGCCTTCAATGCCTTCTCACAGATTGCAGAAGCAACAGGAGGTATTGTCGATTCTTCTCAAAATCCTGCCGCCGCCTTTATTAATGCTGTGGATGCTTGTCAATCCTATTATATCCTGTATTATTCCCCGGCAGGTTCTCAAAAAGATGGAAAATTTAAATCCATAAAAGTTGGAGTGAAAAACAAAGACTTTAAAGTCACACACCGGCTTGGATATTTTGAGAATTGAAAATCAACTCATAAGTTGGGGCTTAATCTTTCGGCTTCCAGCGGTCTCACATAACAAAAAACAGAATCCTATCTCTATCTTATTTTAAAAGTACGTGATGCCTGAGATTTTGTTTGAGTTGTCATTTCTTCGGCAATAATTTCCATGGAATATTTGCCTGGCTCCAGTTCTGGCAGCCGAAACTCAACGAGAAGCACTTCTATCCCTTCTTTATTTTCTGAATAAAGAATAGAAGAATTGGGTAACGGAATTTTTTTATTCGATGAGTGATTTATAAGATGAGCTGAAATTTCAATTTCACTTTCTTGAACATCAACAATTGAAAGCCTCAATACAGCCGGCAGTTTCAATATCCCTCGATCGATTTCATCAACGAGAGGTGAAAAGTTATTGGGAAGGAAAGGGTAAATATCTTTGAGAGAGAGAGATTTCTTCTCTGTCCCCTTTTTCTGATCCTTTGATAATTTTAAATATACCGCCTGTTTCTCCGGGATTAGCAGTAGAGGTGGAAAGAGCTTTATTCCCGGACCAGATGCCTCAGGAATAACAACCGATGAGGAGGCCACTGCTCCTTTCCCTGTTTTGATGTCCCTTAGGACTAACCGGCACTCATGCTTGCCGGGCGAAAGAGATGAAATGGAATAAAGATAGATTTTCTTTTGGGGGAGTGTGTAAAAATTGACTTTGCCTTCAATGTAATTAGAAATATTGTTTTCTTCATCTAAGATAAAAGATAATACTTCGGTTTCTCCTTTTGTCACTTCTTTTATTTTATCTATGGCTATCTCAGAAAGCATCACAAGATTGGATTCTTCTTTCTCCGAACAAAGCAGGGCGATGGATGGAAAAATGCAGGGCACTTGATATTGAGGGTTCTCGCTCATGGCCAGGTCAAAAAGATGGAGCCGCTTTTCCACTTCAGAAAATTCGGTGAAAGGCTTGGGATTAAAAAAACCTCCCTGAGCGTAAACTTTACATCCTTTTCTCTGGACTTCGACCTTTATTTTATGGTACTTCCCATCCCATTCCTCATCTATATAATAGCCCAGGACATAATAGTTACCGGTTATATTTTGAATGCCCCTGGCAACCGATTCGTAATGAGCCACATTGTTAAAATATTTTCCCCCGGATAAATTGGAAAGGAATCTTAAAGAATCATCTCCTGCCAGGCCTCCCTTTAATAGCTCTCTTCCCTTTGGACATGTATCCACTGTATAGACAGGAGTGCTCGAGGAAGCTAATTCTTTACACATATCTTCGAAAAGCTCACGAAATCTTGAATCGTATCTGTCACGCATCAGGGAGTTGGAAAGTCCTGCTGAAAATAGAATAATGTTTTTATACCCGGGAATATAGCGGAGAGATTTGGCAAATTCTCTTAAGATTTCAGTAAATTCCAGGGCTATCATCATCTCAAATCTCCTCTCTTCTGCATCAACACCGGAAGCCTCAACCAGAGCTCCTGATTCAAGATAACTTTCTCCTGGGTCTTTAACTTCAGTTTCCTTTTCTTTCCCTTTCAGAGTACCTCTCATTTTTTCGATAGCTTTTCTAATTATCTGATGATCTGTGGTTAAATACTCATGAAGTATCAGCCCTTTCATCCGGGAATAAGATAAAACTCCAACTTCATCGGTCGGCTGAAGCTTGGTATCGATAAAGTGTAAGGCAGCATTCTTTGATTTAGTAACTCCAAATACATCATTTCTGCTATAATCCAGGAGAAAGAAAAATTTTCGATTCAATTTCGGAGAAGTCCTCCAGGTAAGATCAGGTTTTGTGTCTTTGAGCTCCTTTTCTGGCTTAAAGATGTGTCTTTCAAAATCAGTTACTGTCTGGAGCTTGCCGTTATCAGTGAGGATAAAATCAGATTTCTCTAGATCTGTTACCGGGTTTCCCTTTTTATCCGTTATGTAGACCTGAACCAATTTAAGGACAATCACCACTTCATGCTTGAGTTCTTCCTGGCCTTTTTTAGTCTGAATTGATGCTGAGTCTAATTCATGAAGGCTGAGCTGTAATGAGAGTGCCAGTAACAGAAATGAAAGGAATGTTTTCTTTTTCTTCATTACATCTCCAGAACAGTGGAGTCTATGCGAGTGCTGCCTATTTAATGTACTGCCGTCTGAATGTGTGCCGGAAGCTCATCACGTTTTTGGATACCTGGATTGACGTATATTGTATTGGTTCAGGTCTTTTGTCATTCCCGCGAAGGCGGGAATCCAGTAGAATAATAAATTTTTTCATCTCCGTTTTTTTTATATTTATTTTATTACAATTCTGGATTCTTGCTACCCCGCCTACGCGGGCACGGGCTTCGCGGGAATGACAGATGTGATGAGCCGCGGCGGAAATGCCAGACAAGACAGACTGCGGGAACAAAAATAAAGATAAGCACAGCTGCTGTGACTGCAGGGCCAAAATGAACCATCGAGTAACTGAAAGCTATGAAGGGAAGTAAAGCGATCCGGACGTCAGCCTTCATAACTTTGTGTTTTGTTATGAATTTCGCCAGAAAAGGTGAATATTTGTAATAGAAACGAACAAGCACACGACCGGGTTTGGTGGGCATAAGGTATTTATCCCTGAAATCTCTTAGAATCCTCACAGAGGGATGCAGCGGAGAACCGTAAGCTGCTGTTGCAATGAAACAGGGAGTCTTCTTTACCTCTCCCCGCACCTCTTCTATATCATCATCTATAACTTTAATACTAAAATTGGCTTTTATAGATTTATCTAAATCCATGGTTATTGATAGCGAACGATCTGTACCTGATGCATCACCACTCCACTCACTAAAATTGTATCCATCGTCTGAATCGGCACTTATAATAATTCTTAGTGCATGATCATAAAAGTAAGTCCCAGGCGAAGGATTGGTTGTCCCTCCGGAAGCAGCAGACAGGCTCAGAGTGTGTTGCCCTGAACATAATTTATAGACAACTGCCTCGCTTTCTATAGGTATAATATTTATATCTTCAGAAGTAATATCAGTATCCTCAGGTGTTATATATGTATCTGCAGGGCTAATGCCAGGGTCTGAAACTTCGGCATTTGACTCTTTTATAAATCTACAGGCCGGGTCAATATCTCCATTCGAGGAAAGCTTAAGGAGCAAAAAATCTTGTTCTCCTTCACCATAGGAGTTTGTGGAGCCTGCAACGATATAGCCTCCATCACTGGTCTGCTGAATGGAGGAAGCCATATCATCTTTGTATTCCTCATAAATTCCATACCTTCTCTGCCATTCCATTTCTCCTGAT
>DAOUYU010000001.1 GCA_030673995.1 Candidatus Aminicenantota bacterium | reverse complement strand
CGTGAGCAAGGCTGAGCGGGCATGGTTTCTCTCCCGAAGGGAGAGAAGAGCGAAGCCTGTATCCGAGCGGGATTTCCTCGCTGGGGAAATCCAGCGTGTTTTCGAATCACTTAGCCGGAGCTTTTCTGAAGGGGAGCAAGGCTATCCCCCAAAACCTGGTAGTGAAAAGAAGGAGATGGGAGAAGAACAATGTCTGCTCCGCTTTGCTCACGGTTTTCTTCACCCTTAGCCTCCGTTTATGCCCTCTCTTTTTATTGATTTTTTTTGGTCAGTGTACTAATAAGTATATAAATCTAAAAAATAGAGCCTTGGTAAAGAGAGGAAAATGATAATGGATATTGATATTAGAGAAGTAAAGACACGGAGAGATTTGAAAAAGTTCATCTATCTTCCGGAGAGGATACATGCAAACCATGCCAATTGGGTTCATCCCATTTATCTGGATGAATGGAAATATTTCAATCCGAAGAAGAACAAGGCTTTTTCCTATTCCGACACAGTCATATTACTTGCTTACCGTGGAGAAGAGGTTGTAGGACGGATAATGGGAATCATCAATCGTCGCTATAATGAGTTAAGGAAGGAAAAAGTAGCTCGATTTGGTTATTTAGAAACATGGGAAGATGAAGAGGTCGTTCGTGCTCTTTTGGGTTATGTCGAAGCATGGGCCCGGAAGAAGGGGATGACGAAGATTGTCGGGCCGTATGGATTTTCCGATCAAGACCCCGAGGGTTTTTTGATCAAAGGATATGAGAATCGCGCGACTATCGCAACCTATTACAGCTTCGAATGGATCCCTGGCATGGTAGAAAAGCAGGGCTATTCGAAAGATGTGGATTACTTTGTTTACAAGCTGGATGTTCCTGAAGAGATCCCTGAGTTCTACCAGAAAATCTTAGAAAGAGTGGAGAGAAAAGGAGTTTTTAAAGTCATAGAATTCAGGAATAAAAGAGAGCTGAAGCCTTGGATCAAACCGGTCCTTAGCCTGATGAATGAGTGTTATTCAGATAGCAATATTTATGGATATACCCCCCTGGATGAGGAAGAAATGGACGATTTGGCGAATCGATACATGCCTGTTCTGGATCCAAGATTTGTGAAAGTGGCAACGAAAGACGGTGAGATTATAGGCTTTATAGTTGCCATTCCTGATATGACAGAAGGCATTCAGAAGGCCAGGGGACGTCTTTTCCCATTCGGATTTTTGAAGATATTGAGGGCCGCAAAGAAAACAAAGCAACTGGACTTGCTCTTAGGCGCCGTAAAAGAGATGTATCGAGGCCGGGGACTGGATGTCTTTATGGGCGTAAAGATGATACTTTCAGCCTCTGAGGCCGGAATGAAAATAATGGATACTCACCATGAGATGGAAGAAAACGTAAAGGTGAGAGCGGAGATGGAAAAAATGGGAGGAAAACTTTATAAGCTCTATCGTGTTTATAAAAAGGATGTATAACTCCCTTCCCCAGCAAAAAACACTTCTTGCGGAATTTCGGAGTCACAGAGAATAACATGCTTCATTTTGTCTCAGCCCAGTTCACTCCCCAACCCAGGTGAACTTTCAAGGGGACCTTTAACAGGAAGACATTTTCCATCTTTTTTTTAACGAGGGCTTCCAGTTCATCTCTTTCCTCATCCGGGATTTCAAAAACCAGTTCATCGTGAACCTGAAGTATCATTTTGGACTTCAATTTTCGTTTTTTTATCTCACGCCAAATATCGATCATGGCTTTTTTCATCAAGTCAGCAGCAGTGCCCTGAATTGGAGTATTGAGAGCGATGCGGCGGCCTGCCTGCTGGATCGATTTATTTTTGTGCTGGAGTTCAGGGACCTGGCGTTTCCTACCAAAGAGAGTCTCGGAGCAGCCTTTTTCCTGGGCGTCTTTTACTCTTCTTTCCAGAAATTCATGCACTTTGGGGTATTTCTCATAGTAGAGATCTATGAATTTCTGAGCCTCAGATGTGGAGGTTTCGAGCTCTTTTGCCAGGGAGAAGGCCGATGTTCCATAAATAATGCTGAAATTGATTATTTTTGCCCTTCTTCGCTGATCCTCAAGTGAAGGCATAAGGGTATTTCCAAAGACCTGAACCGCGGTTTCTTCGTGAATATCCCGGTCGTGAAGGAAAGTTTCTATTAAAGTAGGATCTTCAGACAGGTGGGCTAAGACCCTGAGCTCTATCTGGGAATAATCAGCCGAGAGAAAAATATGGTCCTGAGCAGGGATGAAGGCTTGCCGGAATCTCATCCCCAATTCTCCTCTTACGGGAATATTTTGTAGATTTGG
The DNA here is from genome assembly GCA_030673995.1 of Candidatus Aminicenantota bacterium. Classification (GTDB taxonomy): domain Bacteria; phylum Acidobacteriota; class Aminicenantia; order Aminicenantales; family Aminicenantaceae; genus JAGLWV01. The sequence continues at coordinate 33,564 of DAOUYU010000001.1, read as the reverse complement.
ATCACTGCTCGAAAGCCTGCCCGTGGCAGCTACCGTTTGGTTGTAAGAGGTGTGAATTCTCCCCGTTTCGGCGTTGAGGAGAAGAGGGAGAGAATCAGCATAGGATGTTTTAAGCTTGGTGAGCTGCCTGTATTCCAGAGTATGCTGTGCAATAGGATAGGTGCGGGCTAATTCCTTGAGGATGTTAATGTTTGTAGAATAGCTTTTGGTTATTTTTGTTTTTCTTGAAGCAGGGAGCCTCAATTTTTCAAAGAGAATGCGTGCGAGTTGTTGAGGAGAGTTTATGTTAAATTCTTCACCGCCGATCTCATAGATTTTTTTTGTGAGGTGATTGAGCTCGCTTTTCAGTTCTACGGACAGGTTATTTAAGGCTTCTGTATCGATTTTTACTCCCCACATTTCCATATCAGCTAAAACCTCGATCAGAGGAAGCTCAAATTCACGATAAATCGTGGTTAACTTTTCCTTTTTAACCTTAGGCAAGAGAAGGGAGCTGAGCTGGAGAGCCAGATCTGCGTCCTGACAGGCATATGGGGCAACTCCTTCTATGTCGATTTTGTTAATAGTGACCTCATTTTTCCCTTTTCCGACAATCTCATTATAAGGAATGGCTTTGACCTGGAGATAAGTTAATGCTAATTTGTTCAAATTATGTTTTCCCCAGTTCGGCTCCAGAAGGTAGGATAGGATCATAGAGTCTAAGTCAAGGCCTCGCAGTTGAATTCCTTCTTTTTTCAGGACGATGTAGTCATATTTAATATTCTGTCCGATTTTTTTAATCCCTGGGTCAGAAAGAACTTCTTTGAGAAGATGAAGGGCCTTCTCTTTTGGAATTTGCCGAGGAGCATTCGGATAGTCATGGCCGAGTGGAAGATAGCAAGCGTAATCGGCTTTTGTGGAGAAAGAAAGGCCAATCAGGCGGGCTTGGGTAGGGAAAAGGCTGTCTGTTTCTGTGTCAAGAGATACATATTTTGCTTTTTTTATCCGATTGAGAAGCTCCTGCAACTCCCTTTCTTTTAAAACGATCCTGTATTGTTTTTTAGTGCTTTCTGACTTTTCCACATACTCGGACAGGAGGAAAGAAAACTCCAATTCTTTAAAGAGCGTGGCCAATTCATCGTAGTTCGGTTCTGAGATGGAAAGCTCTTCCAGGTTGAGTTTCACATCAAGGTCTTTCTCAATCGTTACCAGTCGCTGGCTAAGCTTCAGTAGTTCCAAGTTCTGCTTGATTTTTTCTTTCTGGTTTTTTTTCTCGATTTTATCCAGATTTTCGAGGAGATTCTCCAATGATCCAAACTGGTTGATGAGAGCCTTGGATGTTTTTTCTCCTATCCCGGGAACACCAGGAATATTGTCTGTGGGGTCTCCCCATAGAGCAAGAACATCGATGACTTGGGAAGGCATGACCCCGAAATATTCCTTTACTTTTTTTTCGTCCAGATGGAGTTTTTTTACAGGATTATAGACGATTGTTGAGTTGTCAACGAGCTGGAAAAGATCTTTATCTGTGGTGACAATGACAGTGAGTACGTTTCGAGAGGATGCAACCCGCGCCAGGCTTCCTAACACATCGTCCGCTTCATAATTTTCGTGCTCGAAGTAAGGGATGTTTAATGCCTTAATAATTTTCTTTAAGACCGGGACCTGAGCAACTAAATCCTCAGGCATAGGTTTACGGTGGGCTTTATAGTCTTTGAAAACCTTGTGGCGTATTGTGGGCCCCTTGACATCAAAGGCTATTCCAAGATAGTGTGGATTCTTTTGTTCTATTAACTTTCTGAGCATACTGATGAATCCGTAGATGGCATTGGTGGGGAATCCTCTAGAGGTAGTGAGATTATGAATAGCATAGTAGGAGCGATAAAGGAGAGAATTCCCATCAATTAAATAGAGTATTTCTTTTCTCATTTAAATCGGCAATCGGTATGCTGTCTATATCCTGATTCAATTATTATACTCTTGGATGTCTAGATATCAAGCCCCATTGGTTTTATTGACAAAGAAAAGGAAGATGGTATAATAGAAAAACTAATTTGGAAGAGAAGATGATTATAGATATTGATAGATTGCCAAAGGAAGGGCTGGAAATCTCAAAGGATTTTGAGTTTTTCAGCGTAGACCTCGTTGATGAAAATGCGGTTTTTATTCAACCCGTCCACGCTGAGCTCACTATCAAAAAGTCAGGAGAAGAGATATTGATGAAAGGGAAGATCGTCACGTGCCTTAGTCTCATATGCAGCCGCTGCCTTGTTCCCTATGAATTTCCGATAGATTCTAAATTTGATCTTGTTTATTTTCCTGAAGAGCTGGAGGATGCAAAGGAACAGCTGGATAGCGATGAAATTCACAGGTTGTTTTACTCCAGCTATAAGATTGATGTCACAGAGATTATCTTGGAGCAATTAAATCTGGCTTTTCCTGTCAAACCGTTATGCTCTGGAGATTGCCAGGGGATCTGTCCAGTTTGCGGGAAAATCATACGAGATGACGGGTGTGCCTGTGTGAGAGAGATCTCTGACCCTCGCCTCGAAAAATTAAAGACATTTAAGAGATAAATGGCTATTCCGAAAAGAAGACATTCCCACTCACGAAAAAAGAAAAGAAGAGCGCATGACGCTCTTTCTGTCCCCTCTTTAGCCCTGTGTTCAAACTGTGGAAATCCCAAGTTACCTCATCGTGTATGTCCCGAGTGCGGCTTTTACCGGGAGAGGCAGGTTATTGAAGGGACCGAAGAGTGATGGAGAGGGATGAATGAAGATTGCCGTTGACGCTATGGGAGGAGATTTTGCTCCACGAGCTATAGTAGAAGGTGCAGTGAAAGCATCTCAAGAACATAAGATTGAAATCCTTCTTGTGGGGGATGAAAAAATTGTAAAGAAGGAATTCGAGAGAATCAACAAATCAAACGCAAAAATTACTTTCATCAATGCTTCCGAAGCCATTGGGATGGGCGAGGGGATTTTCTCTTTCAGAAAAAAACAAAGATCTTCTATCCGCATCGGGACTCAATTGGTTAAGGAAGGAGATGCAGAGGCATTTGTCAGCAACGGAAATACAGGCGCCATAGTCTATATATCCAAAAAAATATTAGGCGCTTTAAAAGGAGTTGAGAAACCCGCTCTGTCTCTCCTTGTTCCGACAATAAAAGGCCTTACTTTACTCATAGACGTGGGAGCAAACGTCAACTGCCGCCCCAGTCATTTAGTACAGTTTAGTGTAATGGGTCATATTTTTATGGAGAATGTAATGGGCATAAAAAACCCTAGAATAGGCCTGATGAGTATAGGGGAGGAAGATTCGAAGGGGAATGAATTGACCAGGGAGGCTTTTGAAAAGCTTCAAGCCTCCACTTTGAATTTTATTGGCAATGTAGAAGGTAAAGATACATATTCGGGGAAAGCCGATATCATAGTGAGTGACGGCTTTACCGGGAATGTCGCCTTGAAAGTCAGTGAAGGAGTGGTTGAGACAATTTTTTATATGGCCCGCAATGAAATTATGAAGAATATTTTCGCTAAAATCGGCTTATTTTTGATGAAAAGGAACTTAAGGAAACTTTATAAAAAGGTGGATTACACAGAGTATGGAGGTGCCCAGCTTTTAGGGATAAACGGAGTCTGTATAATAGGTCATGGACGATCGAATCCCACTGCTGTGAAGAATGCTATAGGATTGGCCAAGGATTTTGTGGTGAACAAAGTGCAGGAAAAAATTCAGAATGAAATAGCCAATCTGCCTCATATTTTAGGCAAAGTTGAAGCGTAGGATGAATTTTAACGGGAAAATTTCAGTTGTTACCGGGGCTTCTCAGGGAATCGGGGAAGCCATTGCGATTGAACTTTCAAGGGTTGGAGCCGAGGTTATCCTTGTCGATATTCAAGAGGAAAAATTAGAAGATGTAGCCCGCAGAATAAGGGATAACAAAGGGAAAGCTTCTACATTTTGTGCAGATGTTTCTCGCATGGAACAGGTTAAAGAAATTGTAGAGAAGATCATACAGAATCACCAGAAAGTTGATCACCTCATCAATAATGCAGGGATAACAAGAGATCGTCTGCTTATGCGGATGAACGAGGAAGAATGGGATGCAGTATTAGCCGTGAACTTAAAAGGAGTGTTTAATTTTTCCAAAGCATTGATTAGGAATATGATTAACAATCGACACGGTCGAATCGTTAATATCTCTTCTGTCGTAGGGCAGATAGGAAATCCAGGTCAGTGCAACTATTCCGCTTCAAAGGCAGGAGTTATCGGCTTCACGAAGTCACTGGCCAGGGAAGTGGCTTCCAGGGGCATTACTGTGAATGCCATAGCGCCAGGTTACATTGATACGCCAATGACAAAAGCTCTCTCCGAGTCTGTGAAAAAGGCATTTATTGATTTGATTCCTGCTAAGAGGTTTGGAACTGTCGAAGAGATAGCTCGCGTCGCAAAATTCCTTCTATCTGACGAAGCTTCTTATATCACAGGCCAGGTCATAAGCGTAAATGGCGGACTGTTTATGTAGCAATATGAGTGTAATTTCAGTGAAAATACCAAACTAAAAAGAGGAGGAAAAGGATGGAAAGAGAGGAATTATTAAAGAAAATAAAAGCCATTGCTGCGGATAAGCTCAGCATTAGCGAAGAGCAGGTAACTCCAGAAGCATCTTTTATTGACGATCTAGGCGCAGATTCATTGGATACCGTAGAATTGGTCATGGCTCTTGAAGATGAGTTTAATATGGATATCCCTGATGAAGAAGCTGAGAAGCTAACCACGATTGGCAAGGCCATGGACTATATTTTAGCTAATCTCCCTAAATAAGAAATAAAAAGCTCCAGATGGGAATGTCCCTTTCTTCCAAAAGAAAGTCTACCGAGAGGCGGGTTGTCATCACGGGCATCGGCCTGATCTCTCCTTTAGGAATTGGGACGGAGAAAAATTGGCAAGCTATCTCCCAGGGAAAAAACGGGATCGGCCTTATTTCCCACTTTGATGCTTCTCAATACACGAGTAAAATTGCAGGCCAGGTCTGGGATTTCGACGCCCTGGATTTCTTTGAGAAAAAAGAGATGCGGAAGATGGATTTTTTTATTCAGTATGCTGTGGCAGCTGCCCAACTAGCCGTTCAGGATTCCGGTATCGACATCGCCCGTTTGGAGGGAGACCGGTGTGGAGTTTATGTCGGATCTGGAATAGGAGGAATTGGTTCCATCGAGGAGACACATAAAACATTATTGGAGAAAGGTCCGGGCCGCGTCTCTCCTTTTTTCTTAATCCAAACCATCATTAACGAAGCTTCGGGCCAGATTTCCATAAAATTCAAAGCCAGAGGTCCAAACTCAGCTACGGCAACAGCTTGTTCAACCGGTACCCATGCTGTTGGAGATTCGTACCGTATCATCGCAAGGCGAGATGCTGATATCATGCTTGCCGGTGGCGCGGAAGCACCCATTACACCCCTCGGAGTAGCGGGCTTTTGTGCTATGCGGGCTCTTTCCGTAAGAAATGATGAGCCTGAGAGAGCCTCGCGTCCTTTTGATGCGGAGCGCGATGGATTTGTCGTCGGAGAAGGAGCTGGGATACTTGTTCTTGAGGAATTGGGATTAGCACTCAAGCGGGATGCTCGGATTTATGCAGAGATTGTTGGCTACGGCATGAGCGGAGATGCCTATCATGTTGCAGCTCCTTCTTTGGATGGAGAAGGAGCCAAACGGTCGATGGAAAGGGCTATTGAGGATGCCTGTATCGATTTAGGAGATGTAAATTATATCAATGCCCACGGCACCTCTACTCCTTATAATGATAAAATCGAAACGCTTGCAGTCAAAAGACTTTTCGGAGATCACGCTTATAAGCTCAGCATAAGTTCGACCAAGTCGATGACCGGCCACCTTTTAGGCGCGGCAGGCGGAGTCGAGACTGGCTATACGGCTCTATGTCTGAAAAATCAGGTCATTCCGCCGACAATCAACTATGAACATCCTGATCCAGAATGTGATCTGGACTATGTTCCCAATAAATCCAGGCCGGCTGAAATAAATTATGCCCTGAGTAATTCTTTTGGATTCGGGGGAACAAACGGGGCTCTTGTTCTGAAAAAGTTCGAAGAATAAAACAATAAAAAAAGCGCCTTACCCTAATTTATAAGGAGAATGGATGAAAATATTAGTTTTTGTCAAAAGAGTTCCTGATACAGAATCTAAGATAAGGATTAGCAATGAGACTGGGAAGATCATTGAAGAAGGCTTAAATTTTGTTTTGAACCCCTATGATGAGCATGCAGTGGAGGAGGCCATTCGCCTGCGAGAGGCCAAGGGCGGTACTGTTACGGTTGTTTCAATAGGAACCGAAGAGGCAATGATTATTCTAAAAAAATGTCTGGCAATGGGAGCCGATAAAGCTGTCCTTGTGAAGGATGAGGCCCCTGAATCATATGATGGATTGAGAACGGCCAAGATTATTGCGAGGGCAGTTGAGAAAAAGTTCCCCGACCATACGCTCCTCTTGTTTGGAAAACAATCCGTCGGTGCGGACAATTCACAGGTTCCTTCTATGGTGGCTGAGCTTTTGGGATTGCCTCAGGTTAATGTCGTGACAAAGCTGGAAATGGAAGGAAATCAGGGAGTTGCTCATCGAGAAATTGAGGGAGCGTTGGAGAAAGTTGAATTTTCTTTGCCCGCAGTTATAAGTGCACAAAAAGGATTGAATGAGCCTCGATATGAGACTTTGAAGGGGATTATGATGGCCAAAAAGAAGGAGATCCCTGTTATTTCTTTTGAAGAGCTGGAATTGAAGGCTGAGGAGGTTGCTTCTGGTTTGGAGATTACCAAGATGGAAAGTCCGCCTCAAAAGCAGACAGGGAAAATCATAGAAGAGGAGCCTGCTGAAGCTGCAAAGAAAATGGTGGAATTCTTACACAAGGAAGCCAAGGTTATCTAAGAGGAGGAATGGAATGATTTTAGTTTTTATAGAAGTAAGAGAAGGCAAAATCAAGAAATTCTCCCTGGAGGCACTCTCCGAGGCGAAGAGGAGAGCAGAAGACCTGAAAACGGAAGTTGCGGCTGTTCTTATTGGTCATAACGTAGAGAACCTGGCTTCGGAAGTTTTCCCCTTTGGCGCTTCAAAGGTATATGTTTTGGAAAATTCTCTCCTCCGCAACTATTCTGCCGCAGGATATGCTCATGCACTTCATTCCTTGGCGGAGGAGATAAAGCCTGTGGCCATCCTTTTTTCAGCGAGTTCCCTGGGCAAAGATTTTGCCCCACGACTGGCTGCCAAACTTGGAGTAAGTGTGGCTTCAGATTGTACAAAAACGGCGTGCCGAGATGGGAAGTTGGAAGTTTCCCGACCAATTTTTGCCGGGAAAATTTTTATAACCCTTACTCTGAGGTCTTCACCACAGATAGTTACGCTCAGGCCTAATGTTTTTCCCCTTATGGAACCAGGAGCGAAAGAGGGAGAAATGGTTAAAAAAGAGGTGGTTATTCCCGAAGACCAGGTCAAGGCTCAAGTGGTTGAGATTCTCAAAGAGGAAGGAGCAGAAATTGATGTGACCGAGGCTGAGATAGTGGTTTCAGGAGGAAGGGGAATGAAGGGCCCGGAAAATTTTGACTTACTAAGAGAACTCACTTCTCTGCTTCCTCAGTCAGCCGTTGGATCTTCCCGCTCTGCAGTAGACGCAGGCTGGATAGGCCATCAGCATCAAGTCGGCCAAACAGGGAAAACCGTCTCTCCAGATCTCTATATGGCTATCGGAATTTCTGGGGCGATTCAGCATTTAGCCGGGATGTCTTCCTCAAAGTACATCGTAGCCGTGAACAAGGATCGGGAGGCTTCTATTTTTAAAGTTGCCGATTTCGGGATTGTTGGGGATCTTTTTCAGGTCATTCCTTACCTTAAAGAGGAGGTAAAGAAGGTTCTTTCAGAATAAAAAGGTTTTGGGGGATAGCCTCGCTCCCCTTCAGATTTTTAACGCCATTCTCTATTCACTCTTCTCGGCGGCTGCGTAACTCGCTCCGCTCAGACATACTCGCCGCCCGACTCCGTCGGGTCCCCTCGAAGAGCGAACATCGAAGGCTAAATCTTCAATGGTCGCTTAGTCTATCCCCCAAAACCTGGTAGTGAAAAGAGAGAAGAGGAACCGTGCTTGCTCAGCCTTTCTCATGGTTTTCTCCACACGTAGCCTGAGCGTATGCCCTCTTTTTTTTATAACTTCGTCAGCTTCCCTCGAAGACCGAGCTCCGAAGGCTAAATCTTCAATGGTCGCTTCGGCTATCCCCCAAAACCTGGTAGTGAAAAGAAGGAGATGGGAGAAGAACAATGCCTGAGAAAAAAGGGGACAAGAAAAAAGGGGACAGGCTACTTTTTATTAAAAAGTTGCCTGTCCCCTTTTTTCCTTCAAACATCTCGGCCGGTTGACTTCGTCAACTTTCCGTAAAGGGTGAACTTAATCGACTAAAATATATAACCTGGATTATTGAATGCTTATTTGCCAAAAGAGAAAAAAATCCAGGGCGTTTAGATCGTTTTGGAAATAGAGGGAATTTGGTTGCTGCAAGTTTAACCACATGAATGTTAAGGGATTTTTTTTGTTGTTAAAAACAATCATTTATGCTTAAATTGGAGAAAGGTGGAATCACTCAATAACCTTATTCTTTTCAATTAAAGGAGGACTGCTATGAAAAGAAAGTTTTCACGCCTTTTAGTTTTAGCCACTCTGATTATGTTTTCTCTGTATCTGGGAGTGACCGTAAGGGCACAGGAGGCTTCTGTTGAAGTGGCCAAAGGGGTTATCTGTGCGGATGTTGTTGATCGAGAACCCGTTGATGTGGGGGATGAATTCGAGACCTCTGTGAACAGACTCTACTGCTTTACACAGATTATCGGAGTTCAAGAACCTATTCAAATTACCCATGTCTGGTATTGGGGAGAGATCGAGAGATCGAGAGTTTCTTTGTCGGTAGAAGCCTCTGGCTGGCGCACCTGGACCACGAAGGCAATCCAGGCTCACGAGACGGGAGATTGGCACGTTGATGTGCTTGGCCCAGGGGATGAGTTGTTGAAGACCTTAAACTTCACAATAAAAGGCGTGCCCAGGGAAGAGATAGTCAGAGCTCCGGGAACGGCTGCTCTTCAGGTCACGGAAGGAGTTGTATGCCGGGATGCGGTTGACCGCGAACCCGTAGATGTTGGAGAAGAGTTTGAGTCCACGGTGGGCAAGCTTTTCTGTTTTACAAAGGTTGATGGAGCTGAAACTCCCATTGAGATTACCCATGTCTGGTATTTCGGAGATACAGAGAGGGCAAGGATTTCTCTTTCGATAGGAGGCTCTGGCTGGCGTACATGGAGCACGAAAAATATCATGGACCACGAGATTGGAGAATGGCATGTGAATGTGCTCGGTCCAGAGGGGGAGCTGTTGAAGACCGTACAGTTTACAATAATAAAGGAGCTTCCCTAAACACTAAAGTTTAATAAAGGATTTCTCCCTATTCTTTTATAATGTCGAGCAGGAGCTGATTTCTCTCAGAACGGCTTTCCCCCACGCTTGTGACATAAATCGCAGGCTTATCGACAACTGGACACTTGGTCTCACAAATTCCGCACCCAATACAGAGGTCTGTATCGATGATCGGAGCCACGGGAGTTTTTATGTTTCCATCGGGAAGCTTTACTTCAATTTTAACAAGTTTTATCGCCTTAGGAGAGGTGGGACAGTGTTCCTCACAGACAATGCAGGGAGTTCCCAGGACGTACGGAATACACCTGTTTTTGTCGACCCAGGCAAGCCCGATCTTGATCTGCGTTTTTTCTTCCACGGTTAGCTCTCTTATGGCTCCTGTAGGGCAAACCTGGGAGCAGAGAGAGCAGTAGTATTCACAATAGCCAATTTTAGGAACAAGCATAGGCGTCCAGATCCCTTCCGGCCCGGCTTCTGTCAGGGCGGGCTGGAGCGCATTGGTCGGACAGACTTTCATGCATTCGCCGCATTTGACACATTTCTGAAGGAACGCCTTCTCTGGAAGAGCACCAGGGGGCCTGATCAATTTCGGAGAGGCTCGCCTTGCAGAGGGAGAAAGACGGAAAAAAGGGACGGTGAGCACACCTAGGAAAGAGGTAAAGATGAGTTTTCTTCTGGAAAGGTCGACTTGCGAGATTTTTTCAGGCGTGGATTTAATCGGGAAACAGATAGCGCTTGTAGGGCAGATAGCGCTGCAGGTAAGACAATAAACGCATTCGGAGCTTTTCCATTCTTCTTCAGGGAAGGGATTAGCCTGGGTCTGGCAGTGGATGGTGCAGAGGTTGCATTCGATGCATTTTTGAGGGTCTATTTTGAGCTTCACGACGTTCCACCTTGAGATGAGACCAAGAAAGGCTCCCAGAGGACAGAGATACCTGCACCAGAATCTCTCTCTGGAGATGTTGAGAAGAACGATGCCGATGAAGAGCACTCCGATGAAAAAGCCCTGGAGAAAAGTGGGATTGACTGCCAGCTTTTCATAGAATTGAAAAAAGCTGTCCCCCAGAGAAGAAAGGTTGAATTGATAAAGAAGGCCGATAAAGGCGGAAAAACCGTGGCTGAAGGCTGGCAGAACACTTGTTGCGAAAGAACGATAGAGCAGAGAGAGGGGATCAAAAATACCCACCAGGTCAAGGGAGAAAAGTGTCCCCACAAGAATAAATAAAAGGAGATAATATTTCCAGGCTGTTCGGTTGTCGATATTCTTTTTCGGTTTTAAGAGCTTTAATTTCTTGAAGATAAATGAGAAAAATTGGTGGAGGGAACCCAGGGGGCATACCCAGCCACAGGCCACCCTCCCCAGGACAAAAGTTAGGATGACCGTAAAGGCTGCAAAAATAAAAGATACGAAAATTGTGCGGGAAGCGATAAAAGTTGCCAAAGCAAGAAGGGGATCGAAATGGAAAAAAATCTCCACCCGGCCTATATAGTCTTCTCCTGGGAAGTGAGTTCCGAAGAGTAAATAGATAAAGAGGAGGAAGAAAAGGGTTTGGCTGAGGATCCGGAGGGCCTGGAGAATTCTGTATTTTTTAGAGCGTTCTTTTTTCAATGACAAGTTTCTCCAGGTTGATTTCCCCCAATCCTTTCTGGTGGGCGATTTGAAGATAGGGCAGCTCTTGAGGGCTCATTTCGAAAAAAGTCGCTCCTGCTGTATCCACTGCGACATAGTCCACTCCTGCCACGACGGTTTTGTGGAGCTTGACATCGGAGAGACGGCCTCCTTGAGGCCCATTCCTGATGAGAATCCGGTAGCCGTCCAGGACAGTAAGACAGGGCTTGAAGAAGGCAGCAAGGTCTATCATTGCCTGGTCAAGCTTTTGGTGGAGCTGGTTGCGGTTTCCCCCCACCGCCCCGAGCCAGTTTTTCATTCCCATGGTTAATCTCGACAGGCTGTGAGTCTTGGCAATGGGTACGTTTATGATTTTGTCAGCTTCGATAAAGTCTGTATAAACTTCCCATTCTTTAAGCCATTCGCCCTTAAGCGCCACCTTTTTCAACCGGTGGGGATTTGGAAAGGATACTTTTGCTCCTGCTTTTTTAGCGGCCTCAGCAATCCCGGAACGAACATAAGTCCTTCTTGCCGGATTGCAGGGATTATCTATGACATTAACCTGTTTTGCTCCTGCCTCGAGACTGAGTTCGACGATAGTTTTCACGATTTCAGGATTGGTACAGGCCGCCAGTTTCGGAGGCCTGTCCCAGCCGATGTTGGGCTTGACCATAACGATGTCCCCTTTTGAGACGAATCGCTTCATCCCTCCAAGGGTGGCGATGGCTTCTCTGGTCAGCAGGGCTGGAGAATCGCCCTTGATCCAGGCTAAATCAGGCGGGCCTTTATTTTGAGCGAAGAGAGCAGGATTGAACTTCAGGATGAGGCTTCCCAGAGTGATTTCCTTAACAAAATCTCTTCTTTTCATTGGACAGTTCCTTTCTCCAAGGAGTGTTTATAGGCCATGATGCCTTCATAGATTCCCTGGGCAATACGTTGACGGTATTGAGTGCTTTGCAGTCTTTTCTCTTCAGTGGGATTACTCAAAAAAGAGATTTCAACAAGAACAGAAGGCACCTCCGCTCCTATAAGAACCCAAAAAGGACCCCCTTTAACACCCAGGCTATTGATGTTGCTGTATTTTTTAGAGAGAGACCGGACGAGATTATTTTGAATGCCTTTGGCGAGTTCTTTTGATTCAGGAATTTTAGTGTTTTGGATGATTTTCTCGATGATGTCTTTCATTTTACTGATGTTTTTAGTAGACGTTGCATTTTCTCTAGCCGCTGTTGCGATGACCGAAGGGTCTTGGCTGAAATTGAGATAGAAGGTTTCTACGCCTGAAAGCTTTCGGTTGCGAGTAGCGTTAGCATGGATGGAGATGAAGAGATCCGCCTGTTTCTGGTTGGCGATCACCGTTCTGTTTTCAACCGGAAGAAAGATGTCTGATCCTCGTGTCAGGATCACTTCCAGGCCCTCTTTTTCCAATAATGTTTTCAAAAGCCTGGAAACATCGAGGACTACATTTTTTTCCAGGGTTCCACTTTTCCCGACACACCCTGGGTCTGTACCTCCGTGGCCGGGGTCGAGGACAACTCTTTGGATTCCCAAACCTAACTGGCGAATGATGCTGATATTTTTTGAGGTAGGTTGAGAAGGCCGATAAAACTTTGAAGGGTGGATATCGATAATAATCCTGAATGGGTCTGGGAGGTGCCAGACTCGAAAAGAGGATATATCGAGATCCAGGTCTGCCACAATCCGAACGGTTGAAGTGGTCTTTTGGGCTACTCTTACTTGACTGAGATAGTCGTTTTGAACAAGGATTGTTTTTTCGTGGAGAATGGGATTCAGCTTTGCCTGGTAGATATCGACATAAATTCGGTCTGGAGATTTAAGCCGGTTGTAGCTGTATTCCCTTAATTCCCCGACATCGATGACGACTCGAGTGTATGAGGGATGTGTGAAGAACCGAATGCTGAGAATTTCTACTCTCTCGTCGGGTAGAGAAGGAATGGCGAGAAAGAAGAGAAAAGGAAGGAAGAACGGCACTGACCTGAAGGTCTTGTGTCTCTTCATCACTGTACCTTATTAATTTTATACTATAAATCGACTACCGTCAACGACGTGAATATCCTCAGGCTCCAAACTTCTTTAATTTTCTGGCATGAGCCAGCATCAAGGGCATGGCGTAGATTGCTTGAAATCGCCCCAGGTAGCCCTGGCTGCACTCTTTCTCAGTAAACGTCATCACCTTATCCGCTATGGCACTTTTAGAGAACAAGAGAAATGGATTGGGGTGCCAGGAATGGGATTTTAAAAGAGATGGAGTGGAATGGTCAGATGTAACGACCAGGACGTCAGGCTTGAGAGCAAGAAGACGGGGAATGTATTTGTCCGTTTCTTCAATCGCCTCTTTTTTTGCTTCAAAATTTCCATCTTCGCCAGCAGAATCTGTTTTTTTTACGTGGACATAGAAAAAGTCATGATCTTTGTAGTGTTTTTCCGCGGCATCGAAGAGATCGCATAAGTTTTGTCCTGCCTTCAGGACTTCCATCCCGACAAGCCTGGCTAATCCTTTATACATTGGATAATTCGCTATTGCCGCTGGCTTTAATTTGAAAAGTTCAACCAGGGTCGGGATAGTGGGATATTTAGAGAATCCCCTTAAAAGCACGGTGTTGGCTCTGGGAGAATCCTTTAAGATGTCTGTCACTTCATCAAGGAAATCGTTGGCAATCTGGGCTGTTTTCGTGGCTTCAGGGCACAGAGGTGAAGTGTAAACCCTGGGTTTGTTCTCTTTCTGGGGGTCCGCATCGGTCAGGGCATCGGAAAGTTCTTCTCCGCTGAATTTGACAACAAAACGGTGCTCCTTTGCGGGGTAAAGGGTGATTTTTAGCCCTATTCTTGCCTTTAGGGCATTATTGAGTCTCTGGCATAGGGCTGCATTCTCTTCAGTAGGGATCCTGCCCGCTCTGCGGTCAACAATGAGGTCATCTTTTAATGTTGCAAAATTTCCCCTGGCCACCAAATCATTTTTCCCGACTTCGACATCAGACCCAAGAGCTTCCAGAATTCCCCGGCCCAGAATGTATTGTGTTGGGTCATAACTGAATAGGGCAAGGTGGGCTGGGCCGCTTCCAGGGGTGATCCCCATGAAAACCGGATCAGTCAGGCCGCACGCACTCTTTGCTGCAAGATGGTCGAGATGCGGAGTATTGGCGGCTTCGAGCTCTGTTTTTCCTTGGACAGGGAGTCCGCCCAGACCATCCATGACTAAGAGAATGATTTTTGAATCGGATTGGATGCTTACTTCTGATACGATTTTTTTCCAGTTCATTGTTAGAAACTACTATAAAAGAATAGAGAATTGAAGTCAATTTCAAAAAAGCTCAGGCTAAGTGATTCGAAAACACGCGGGATTTCCCCAGCGAGGAAATCCCGCTCGGATACAGGCTTCGCTCTCCTCTCCCTCCGGGAGAGGAACCCTGCCCGCTCAGCCTTGCTCACGGTTTTCTACACACTCAGCCTTCGCTTATGCTCTCTTTTTTGTAACTCCGTTGGGTTCCCTCGAAGAGAAGCTAGGGAAGGCTAAATCTTCAATGGTCGCTGCGTCTATCCCCCAAAACCTTTGCCTAAAAATGGAAACGGTTCTCTTTTTTTACTTTATATGAAAGGAAAAAGGAGAAAAATAAATAAATAGAGAGATGCGTTGCCGAATTTGTGCTAATATCTGCTCATGGATAAGGTTGTTGTTCTTGATTTTGGTTCCCAGTATACACAGCTAATTGCAAGAAAAATAAGGGAATTAGGAGTTTTTTCGGAGATTTTGCCCTTCAATGTTTCCCCTCCCCGATTAAAAAAGGAAAATCCTGCTGCTCTCATCCTCTCCGGAGGCCCTCAGAGTGTCTACGGAAGAGAAGCTCCCCGTGCTTCTAAAGAGATTTTCGAGATGGGAATTCCTGTTCTCGGTGTCTGCTACGGCTTGCAGCTTATGGCTTATCATTTAGGAGGGAAAGTGTCTTCATCGAAAAAGAGAGAATACGGTTTTGCTTCCCTTGAGGTTACAGATAGAAAAGGTTTGCTGGCAGGCGTTAGGAGCGGGAATCAGGTTTGGATGAGTCATGGGGATAGGGTGGAGGAAATTCCGTCAGATTTTATTGTATCAGGGAAGACTGCTCATTGTGATGCAGCTGTTATGGAAGACCGGAAAAGGAGAATTTTTGGTGTGCAGTTCCATCCAGAAGTTATCCATACTAAACAGGGAAAGAGGATTTTGTCGAATTTTCTTTTTTCACTCTCCGGATTGAGAGCCGAATGGAAGATGGGTTCTTTCATAGAACAAAAAGCAGAGGAGATTCGCCGGCATGTTAAGGCAGGGAAAGTCGTCTGCGGGCTCAGCGGGGGAGTCGATTCTCTCGTTACGTCCCTTATTCTCCAAAAAGCTGTAAAGCGCAATCTTTTCTGTATTTTTGTTGATACTGGCCTTTTGAGAAAGGGGGAATACCAGGAATTTATGGAGCAGTTCCGCAGAAAATTTGCCCTCAATATCACCGGTGTTGACGCTTCTGTATCATTTCTTGAAGGGCTCAGGGGGGTCATATCTCCGGAGAGAAAAAGAAAGATCATCGGAAAAATATTCATCCGCATTTTTAAACAAGAAGCGGAGAGGATTGGTGAGGTTGAGTATTTGGCTCAGGGTACGATCTATCCTGATGTGATTGAAAGCCAACCTGTGAAAGGGCCTTCGGCCTCCATCAAATCTCACCATAATGTCGGGGGCTTGCCCTCCCGGCTTCCGTTTAAGCTCATCGAGCCCCTGAAAGAACTCTTTAAGGATGAGGTGAGGGCTCTGGCTGAGGAGTTGGGAGTGGGTAGAGAATTCATTTTTCAACACCCTTTTCCTGGCCCTGGCCTGGCAGTAAGGATTGTAGGGGAGATAACACCGGAGAGGATTAAGCTTTTAAGGGAGTCCGATGAGATCCTCCTTCAGGAAATCAAAAGAGCAGGGATTTACCGGAAGTTATGGCAGGCATTTGTGGTTTTACTCCCGGTGAAATCAGTTGGAGTCATGGGAGATAGGCGGACGTACCAGAGCGTTGTTGCTGTCCGCCTTGTCCAGAGTGTGGATGGGATGACGGCTGACTGGTTTCCTGCTGACTCACAGCTTCTTTCCCAAATATCGAACAGGATCGTCAATGAAGTTGATGGTGTTAACCGTGTGGTTTATGATATTACCTCTAAGCCTCCTGGAACCATAGAATGGGAGTAAGAATGGAACTTTCGTTTGTTCATCTTCATAATCATTCAGAGTTTAGCATCCTGGATGGTGCTATAAAAACTTCGCTTTTAGTAGAAGCTGCTTATAAAAATGACATGCCTGCAGTAGCCTTGACCGACCATGGAAATATATTCGGTGCGGTGAGTTTTTTCAAGCAGGCAAAGAAAAAAGGAGTCAAACCGATTCTGGGCTGTGAAGTCTATATTGCTCCAAAAAGCAGGTTTGATAAAAAACCCGGGAGAGAAAGGCCGGTCCACTTTCATCTGCTTCTCCTTGTTAAAAATGAAAAGGGGTATAAAAATCTCTGCCAGCTTATCACCAAAAGCTATCTGGAGGGTTTTTACTACAGACCCCGTATCGATAAAGAGCTTTTAGCTCAATATAACGAGGGATTGATCGGGCTTTCCAGTTGTTTAAAAGGAGAGATTAACTACTTGTTGGGATTGGATCAAGAGGAGAAGGCGGAGGAAGCTGCGCTTGAGTATGCCTCTTTGTTTTCAAAGGGTGATTTTTACATTGAGGTCCAAGATCACGGCCTGGAGGAACAGAAAAAAAACAATCCTTTACTGATACGCCTCGCTCGAAAACTCAAACTCCCGCTGGTGGCCACAAACGATGTTCATTACCTCTCTAAAGATGATTCTGAGAGCCATGATATCCTCCTTTGCATCCAGACAAACAAGAAGGTAGCAGATCAGGATAGAATTCGCTTCAGCACAAACGAGTTTTATTTTAAATCGAGTGCAGAAATGATAGACCTCTTTGCAGAAATCCCTGAAGCCATCCAGAATACTGCCAAAATTGCCGCGCAGTGCAATTTTGATTTTCCCTCTTCAGGATATTCCTTGCCGCAATTTAAGGCGCCGGAGGGATTCTCTTTAGGGGAATATTTTGATCAAGTTGTCAAGGAAGGTTTCCAGAATCAGATTCAGGTCATCGCCAAGAAAAAAGGGAAGGATGAGCTGCCCTCTCTTATTGAGGAATACGAAAAGAGATTGGAGAGGGAGGTCAAGCTCGTTAAGGAGATGGGATTTGAAGGATATTTTTTGATTGTCTGGGACCTCATTCAGATGGCCAAAAACAACAACATACCTGTTGGCCCCGGGAGAGGGTCTGCTGCAGGCAGCCTGCTTTCCTACAGTTTGGGGATTACCGATATTGATCCTATGGAATATGATCTTCTCTTTGAGAGGTTTCTCAATCCAGAGCGAATAAGCCTCCCGGATATTGATATCGATTTCTGCGGAAGAAGGCGCGATGAGGTTCTTGCTTATGTCAAAAAGAAGTATGGAGGGCAGGAAAATGTAAGCCAGATCATTACCTTTGGTACGATGGCTGCCCGCCAGGCAGTTAGGGATGTGGGAAGAGCTCTTGAAGTTCCACTCCCGGAAGTGGACAAAATTGCAAAGATGATTCCTCCTTTCGGCCCAGAGGCGACGATCCAAGGTGCGCTGAAGGAGGTCCCCCAGTTAAAAGAGCTGAGAGATAAGGATACCAAAATCGCCCACCTCCTGTCCGTCGCTCAGAAATTAGAGGGACAGGTTCGGCATCCATCCATTCATGCGGCGGGGATCGTAATTGCACCAAAACTATTGGTAGAATTTATGCCCTTGTACCAATCAGTAAAGGGGGAGATTACGACCCAATTTCCGATGCAGGATATTGAAGCTATTGGTCTGCTCAAGATGGACTTGCTCGGGCTTCGCAACCTGACCGTTATTAAAGATACAGTTGAACTTGTCGAAAAAAAAACAGGTCAAAAAATAGATCTGAAGAATATTGCATTGGATGATGAGAAAACTTTTGAGGTCTTCAAAACAGGCAATACAGATGGCGTTTTTCAGTTTGAAAGCCACGGAATGAAGGATCTGCTCAGGAATTTTAAGCCCGAAAGCTTCCGTGATCTGATTGCACTGAACGCTCTTTACCGGCCTGGCCCCTTAAAAAGCGGGATGACGGATGAATTTATAAAACGCAAAAACCACCCGGAAAAAATTAGCTATGAATGCCCTGAGCTGGAACCAGCCCTGAAAGAGACTCAGGGTCTCATTGTTTACCAGGAGCAGGTGATGAGGATCGCGACCGATCTGGCAGGATTTTCCATGGCTGAAGCCGATATCTTGCGGAAGGCGATGGGTAAAAAAGAAACGGCAATAATGAAAGGCCAAATGCAGAGATTTATTCAGGGAGCGAAAAAGAAAGGCTTGAGTCAGGCTAAAGCAAAAAAAATCTTCGATCAGATAAAATATTTTGCCGGCTACGGATTCAATAAGTCCCATAGCGCTGCTTATGCTTGTTTGGCTTACCGCACAGCGTATCTCAAGGCTCATTATCCAGATTATTTTCTGGCAGCGCTCTTGACTTCTGAGGCTGAGAGAGGAGTCACTTCTCAAGTCGTTAAATACATCAATGAATGTAAAGAGATGGGAATCAAAGTTCTTCCCCCTGACATTAATGAGAGCGATTTCAATTTCACGGTCGTAAAGGAAGCTATACGCTTCGGTTTGTCAGCCATTAAGAATGTCGGAGAAGGAGCGGTTCGCTCACTCATTCAAGCAAGGAATAAGAGAGGGAAGTTTACTTCGCCCTTTGAGATCTTTGAAGAGATTGATCCAAAAACAGTCAATCGAAAGGTGATCGAGAGCTTAATAAAGGCAGGGGCCTTTGATTCCTTAGGGTGGCAAAGGTCCCAGCTGTTTCACCTGATAGATGAGATGATCGAATATGGCCATGAAATTCAAAGAGCCAAATCCTCGAAACAGAGTCTCCTCTTTGGAAAAAGCCAGATCGAACCTCCCCCTATCCCTCCTGAAGTGAAGCAGATGCCGGAATGGGATGAGTCTCTTTCTCTTTCTTATGAGAAAGATGCCCTGGGATTCTATATCACAGGACACCCACTGGCCGAATTCGGGAAGCGGTTGGAGACGCTTGTTTCCCACTCCATAAATCAATTGGATGACGAAAAGGATTTTGGAAGTGAGATACACATTGCAGGAATCATTTCCTCCATTAAATCCATTAAGACTAAAAAAGATGAGAGAATGGCCACTTTTATTTTAGAAGACATGAGCGGACGAATAGAGGTTGTGGTTTTTCCAGATAACTATAAGAGATATTATGACCACCTCAGGCAGGATCATCTTGTCTGGGTTAAAGGTAAGTTTTTAGGAGAGGGAGAAAACAGAAGGATTCATCTTCTCCAGATTATGCCTTTGCCTGATGCTTTTCGGAATCAGGTTAAAAGAGTGATCCTGAGGATATTTCTTCCCGGCATAGAGGAGTCTGTATTTGAGGAACTCAAAGACATGCTGGAACAAAATCGAGGAGATAGCCCTGTGTTTTTTGAGCTTGAGATTCCTCCTTCCTATCGGATAGTTGTTCAGGCCAGGGATGTCCAGGGGCTACTGTTTTCCGAAGATTTATCGAGGAAAATAGAAGGTTTATTAGGGGAAGATTCTGTTTTTATTGAATATTAGAAAAATAAAGAAAAATCACACGCAAATTGCTACACTATTAGGGGTCAGACGATGAAGAAGAGACACATTCTGGAAAAAGCATACAGCCCTGAGCCTGTTGAGGAAAAATGGTCCCGTTTCTGGATCGAGGAAGGCCTGTTCACACCCCAGGTTACGTCTTCGAAGAAAAAATTTTCTATGGTCCTTCCTCCTCCCAATGTCACGGGTTCTCTTCATATAGGTCATGCCCTGTGTTTTACCTTGCCCGATATCATTGTTCGGTGGCGGAGGATGCAGGGCTATAATACTCTCTGGCTTCCCGGGACAGATCATGCGAGCATCGCTGTCCACAACGTGGTCGAGCAGAGTCTGGATGAGAAAGGGCTAACCAGGGAGAATGTCGGACGCGAAGAGTTCCTGAGGATTGCCTGGGATTGGAAGGCAAAATATGGTGGTGTCATCATTAATCAGCTGAAAAGACTCGGGACTTCTCTGGACTGGACGAGAGAAAGATTTACCCTGGATGAGGATTATTGTAAGGCTGTAAGACAAGTTTTTGTTGATCTCTATCATGAAGGGCTCATCTACCGGGACTACTACCTGGTTAACCGTTGCCCTCATTGCGGGACAGTTCTCTCAGATATCGAGATCGAACACAAGGAGAGGAAAGCCAAACTGTATTACATCAAGTATCCCCTCCTGGATTCAGAAGAGAATATAACGGTTGCCACTACCCGCCCTGAGACAATGCTGGGCGATACGGCGGTCGCTGTTCATCCCCAGGATGAGCGTTTTGCCAAGATTCAGGGCCAGACAGTCCTTCTTCCCCTTGTTAACAGGAAGATTCCGGTCATTACAGATGAGAGGGTGGAGGTGGAATTCGGGACCGGAGCGGTCAAGGTAACGCCTGCTCATGATCCGGTAGACTTTGAACTCGGGAAGAAGCACAATCTCCCACAGGTTATCGTTATCGACGGATCAGGCAAGATGACGAACGAAGCAGGAGAGGAATTCAAAGGATTGGACAGATTTGAGTGCCGGGAGAAAGTGCTATCAAAGCTGAAAGAGATGGGCCTGCTGGAGAAAAGCGAAGATTACCAGCATGCTGTCGGTCATTGCTACCGCTGTCATACGGTTATCGAGCCCTATCTATCGTGGCAGTGGTTTGTTCGTGTGGAGACTCTTACCAAAGAAGCTATTAGAGTGGTTGAGGAAGGGGAGATCCAGTTCATTCCCCCTAAGTGGGCTAAAACATATTTTGAATGGATGTACAACATTCACGACTGGTGCATATCACGTCAGCTCTGGTGGGGGCACAGGATTCCCGCCTGGTATTGCCAGGCTTGCGAGCATATCATTGTTGCGGAGGAAGCGCCAAAAAAGTGTGAAAAATGCCAGAGTTCCGACCTCGTTCAGGAAGAAGATGTCCTTGATACATGGTTCAGTTCTGCTCTGTGGCCTTTTGTAACCATGGGTTGGCCCGAAGATACAGAGGATCTCAGGACATTCTATCCGACTGACCTTATGGCTACAGGATTTGATATCATTTTCTTCTGGGTTGCACGGATGATCATGATGGGGCTTAAGTTTGCCGGTGATATCCCTTTCCGTCACGTTTTTATCAACGGGCTGGTCAGGGATTTTAAAAGGCGGAAAATGAGTAAATCGGAGGGAAACGTCATAGATCCTCTTGAAATGATTGATAAATACGGCACCGATGCATTAAGGTTCACTCTGGCTGCGTTAGCCATTCCAGGCATGGATATATCACTCTCGGAAGAGAGGATGACGGGTTATCGGGCTTTTGCCAATAAAATCTGGAATGCATCTCGCTTTGTTTTGATGAGCATCGGGGGAGAAACATTTCACCAAAAAGAAAGGGAATTAACCCTGGCTGACAGGTGGATCCGCAGCAGAACGGTCAAGATTGTCGAAGAGTTAAGTCTTGCTCTAGAGAACTATAAGTTTTATGAGGCGGCCGATAAAATTTATCATTTTATCTGGCATGAATTCTGTGATTGGTATATTGAGCTGGTCAAACTTCATCTTAAAGAAGGAAACAAGACTTCAGAGGCAGTCCTGGTTGATACCTTAGACCAGATCCTGAGATTTCTCCATCCTTTTATGCCCTTCATTACCGAGGAAATCTGGCAGCATCTTCCCCATTTGTCCGGGAAGTCTTTGGTCACAGCTTCTTTCCCTCAGGTGAGAGGGGAATTAAAAGATGAAAGTGCGGAAACAGACATGAGATTGCTTCAAGAGGCGGTTGTGGGGATCAGAACCATTAGGGCGGAAAACCGTATTCCCCCCAAGCAAAAAATTGAGCTATGGGTAAAGGTAATTGAAGATAAGGAGAAGCAATTTATTCATCGAAATGAGGCTTATATTCAGTCTCTGGCTAATATCCGCCATATTGAAATTTTAGATCGTTTTCCGAAGCAAAAGAAGCTTTTAAAAGGGATTGTTGGTTCTTGGGAAATTGCAATCCCCGTTGAGGAAGCGATCTTTGATGTGCAGCAGGAGAAACAGAGGCTTGAAAGGGAATTCTCAAAAATCAAGGTTGAAACCGAAAAATTAGAAAAAAGGATTAAGAATGCCAATTTCCTTAAACGAGCTCCAAAAGAAATCACCCAGGAGACAAAAGGCAGGCTTTCAGAGCTTTTGAGCAAGAAAACAAAGCTTGAAAAGAACTTCAAGCATATTCTCTCCCTCATTGATAAGGGATGAACTTTTAGCCTGGATCATTCACGAGTCGAGATTGCTGTAGCGGCAAGGCCGCAGCCCATGAAGCTGTAGTGAACTACCGCGAATGGGCTGCAACGAAGCCGATGCAGTGAGATCGGCTCGCCCGAAGGGTAAAAAATGCCGACATTTGATAGAAATATTACAACAAACAAAGTGATAGTCTTTATTTTACTGAAAAACGGGCTATAATGTTAATATTATTGAAGAAAAATGAAGGTGTCGGCATTTTTTATGAATAATTCAGGTTAGTTCATATCTTAAGGCCATGCGTATTGGGGTGAAAATCCACCGGATCAAAAGCTGCCCGTCTACCAACGATGCAGCGAAAGAATTGGCTATGGCCGGAGGAAAAGAGGGAACGGTTATTATTTCGGAAGAGCAGACCAGAGGGAAAGGGACAAGGGGAAGGAGCTGGTACTCTGCCAGGGAAAAGGGTATTTATCTTTCCGTTATTCTCCATCCATCCCGCCCTAATATTTCCCTTCTTCCACTTATGGCGGGATTGGCAGTGAATGAAGCCATTTTTAGCACGCTTGACATTAGAACCAAGCTGAAATGGCCCAATGATATAATCTGGGGAAAGGAAAAACTTGGAGGGATACTCTGCGAGAGTGGTTTTTTGGGGAACAGAGTTAATTTTGTCATTCTCGGGATAGGCCTGAATGTAGACCACGGGAAAGACGATTTTCCGGACGAAATTCGCCATCAGGCAACTTCCCTGACCCTCATTACAAAAAGGAAGGTGAGTGAAGATCTTCTTCTTCAAAACCTCTGGCGTGCATTGAATCATTGGTATAGTCTGTTTAGAGATGGTGAAGGAAGGGCGATTGTCCGTGTTTTCCAGCAGAATTCTGCCTTGTCCCTTGAAGAAGAGACAACTTTGATTACGGAAAAAGGGGAAATGACAGGCATTTATAAGGGGATTGATCCTCAGGGCGGGTTGATCCTGGAAAGTCAAGGCGAGAAGAGAACTTTTTTTTCAGCAGAGATAAAGACAACGAAGCGTGAATAAAAGGAGGCAAAACATGCTGTTAGCAATAGATATAGGTAATACTAATATTGCAATTGGAATATTTGAAGCGAAGAGACTGGTCAAACACTGGAAGATCAGGACCGAAGGGGACAAAACTTGTGATGAGTATAGTGCAACTCTTTTAAACCTCCTGTCTCTATCAAAGATTGAAGTAGAGAAAATAAAATCCGTTTATTTCTGCAGTGTCGTTCCCCCGCTGACACCGGTTTTTCAAGATTTAAGCCTGAGCCTGTTTCGGATTAAGTCTGTTGTTGTTGGGCCCGGGCTAAAGACAGGGATGGCTATTCTCTATGAAAATCCGCTTGAGGTTGGAGCGGATAGAGTAGTCGCTAGTGTTGCAGCCTACGAGAAATGGGGGGGAGCGATCATTGTGGTTGATTTCGGGACAGCGACTACTTTTGATGCCGTTTCTTCTAAAGGAGAGTACCTTGGCGGGGCTATCGCTCCAGGAATTCAGATTGCAGCCGAAGCTCTTTACCTCAAAACAGCCAAATTGCCCCGTATTGAAATAAAGAAACCAAAAAGAGCCATAGGGCGTACGACTGTAGCCAGCATGCAGTCTGGCCTCTATTTTGGCTATATTGGCCTCATTTCCAATATCATTGAAGAGATAAAAAGAGAATTAGGAGAAGAAGCCAGCGTCGTATCTACCGGAAGCTTTGCTCCCCAAATCAGCCATGAGATCGAGCCCATAGACCATATAGAGCCCCATCTTGTCTTGGAAGGATTGAGGATTCTTCATGAAAGAAAAATGGGATTGGTTCCTGAATCTTGACATTCATTTCACTCCCAACAATTTTTGTGTCAAAATTCAAGAACCGACTTATTTATAAGGAAAAGATAATTATAGAGAATCCCAGGTATTACCAATCCATTGCCCGCCGTTTCTTCATGGAACGTGGGGCTCCTTTCTTCCTTTCTTCAAGAGAGCAGGATCTCATTGCAAAATGGGAGAGAATGGAAATTCCTCTTTATATCGTTTTGGAAGGCATGAAGAGCGCCTTTTCCAATTACAGGAGAAAATCCGGAAGAAAGGCCAGAATCCAATCTCTTGGCTTCTGTGATTTTCAGGTTTTAAGGGCTTTTGAACAGGCTAGAGAAAGAAAGGTTGGGCAGAAAAGGAGGGGAGTCGAGAGAGATGAGAAAAGAATACGAGCAAAGGCAGAGGTCAAAAGGTTTTTAGAGACGATCCCTTTTCCGATAGGCTACTTGAAGGGAATGTTTTCTCGAGCTAAGAAAATACTGTCTCAAACTCGACTTGACGAAGAGGAGCTTGAACGAATCGAGGAGGATATTGAGGAGCTTCTCTTCATGAACACTCCAGACGAGGAGAAAGAAAAGATCAAAGGAGAGGTTTTGGCAGAATTTGAACTCAAGGATAAAGAGGAATTTTCAAGGATTTTCAAAATAAAGGCAGTAAAATTTTTAAGGGAAAAATATAGAGTTCCATACATTTCTCTCTATTATTACTAGAAATGGATAACAAAGTCATATCTCTGTTGAAAAAAAAGAGGGAAGGTTTGAGTTTCCAGAGAATTACCCTGCAGCTTCGCATCTCACCCAGGGAAAGACAGGCGCTGAAAAAGAGCCTGAGACGGCTGGAAAGTCAGGGAGTGATTCTAAGATTGAAAAGACGGTATCTCATCCCTGCTAAGTCTAATCTGGTTAAAGGAAGACTTGTCGCCTCTCTCAGGGGATACGGATTTGTCACTCCTGAAGGAGATTCTACGGGAGACATCTTTATTCCTGGCCGTTACTCCGGAGGGGCTCTCCAGGGAGATGTTGTTGAGGTCCTCTATATGGAGCGCGGGAAAAAGGGAAAGCCCGAAGGACGGGTGGTCAGGATAGTAAAAAGGGGAAAAAGAAGAAGAGTTGGTCTTTATAAGGAACGATGGGGAAAACCCTTTTTTCTCCCCTTCGACTCCCCTTCCTCGGAAGAGATTCCGCTAGCCTCCACAAAGAATCTTTCGCCCCTTCCCGGAATGATTGTGGAGGTTGACAGGAATTCGATGCATCTAAAAGAAGTTCTGGGTATGCCTGATGATCCTGGAGTCGACACACGGGTTATCATCCAGAGATACGATTTAGCCTCTTTTTTCTCAAAAGAAGCTTTAACAGAGGCTGAAAAGTACACCTCTAAAATCTGTTTGGAGGATAAAAAAGAAAGAGTAGATTATCGCAACTGGATGACTGTGACCATTGATGGTGAAAGTGCTCAAGACTTTGATGATGCGGTGAGCATAAAAATGCTTGAGAGTGGACATTTTCTTCTTGGCGTCCACATTGCTGATGTCTCCCACTATGTCAAGCCCGGCTCTTTCCTGGACCGCGAGGCCTTTGAGAGAGGAACGAGCGTTTATTTTCCTGAACTTACCCTTCCCATGTTGCCGGAGAAGCTTTCCAATCATATATGCAGCCTTAGACCTAAAGAGGATAGGTTAACCGTTTCGGTGTTACTTGAAATAGACGGGGACGGAGAGGTTTTGAAGACTGAATTTCACCCCTCTTTGATCCGGACAGCAGAGAGGATGACGTATCATTCTGTTTACAAAATATTCGAGGGGGATAAGGGAGAGAGAAGAAGGTATTCTCATTTAGTTTCGGCTTTGTTGATGATGGAGGACCTGGCTCGTATATTAAGAAGAAGAAGAGTGAAACAAGGAAGTCTGGATTTTGACATTCTGGAGCCGGAGCTCGTATATAAGGAAGGGAGGCTCCACTCGGTCGTGCCTTTTGAGCGTAATGAGGCTCACCGGGTTATTGAAGAATACATGGTTGTAGCCAATGAGGCAGTGTCCTTATTTTTAAGCCAAAAACATGTTCCATTGATACGCAGGATCCATCCGCGGCCGGCCTTAAAGGATCTGGAGAGGCTGAGAGAGATTCTGTCTCATTTTGGCCTTTCCCTTCCCTCAGGAAAGAAGGTCGACTCGAGGGATCTGCAGTATGTTCTGAAGGAGTTTGAGGGGAAGCCGGAGGAAAAATTTATCAATCTGCAGGTTCTCAAATCCTTGAAATTAGCCGTTTATTCTGAAGAGGACGAGGGACATTACGGCCTTGCTAAAAAGGAATATACTCATTTTACCTCACCTATCAGACGCTATCCTGATCTGGCTGTCCATCGGATTTTAAAGACAGTTCTCAGACAAGAAAAAGTGAAGATGACCGCTCTTTCTTCGTTGGCTCTTCACTGTTCTCAGCAGGAACGAAATGCAGGGGTGGCAGAAAAAGATCTCATGGAATGGAGGATATTTCGCCTCCTGAAGAGAATGCTCGGAGAGGAATTTGAGGGGATAATTGTAGACATTACCAGAGCTGGCTTGGTTGTCGAACTTGCCGATTATTTTGTTGGTGGCATTATCTCTTATTCAGATATGGATGGAGATTATTATTTTAAAAAATCTGAAAAAACATTGACCGGTAGAAGAACAGGGAGGACATTTGAATTAGGGGATTGGGTGAAAGTGATTGGTGTTGCTGTCGATCCTATCCTGAAAAGATTGAGCTTGATATTGAGTGCAGAAAGGGAAAAAAAGGCTCGATGAAGACTGGTTGTTTTGATGCGGTTGTCAACATTTCTCCTGTAGACAGAGAAAAGCCCTTACAGGCCCAGCTTCTTGTCCAGGGGATAAAGATTCCTGCCTCTTTTTATTTTTATGAGCCAGCTCTTACGGAAAAGCCGGGTCCTTCTTTTGTCCGAATCCATTGCCAGAAGTGCCTTCTGTTAAGATGGAAAGATAAATTTGAGGTCAAAGGAGTGGAGGGGAAAAACCTTTTAGGGGAAGGGCTTGTTCTTAATCCCTTTTCGGAGAAAATAAGCAGAAAGAAAATAAAGAAAAGAATAGCCTTCCTTGAGTGTCTACAGGGAGATGAGAAGCTGATGCTTTTTGCCCTAATCCAGGAAAAGAGGATAAAGGGCTTAAAGGAGAGAGAAGCGATCAATTTTTCTTCTTTGACCGAGAGGTCCCTTCTTCGCTTGACCCAGGAATTGGAGCAAGAGGGGAGAATAAGAATCCTCTCTTTTTCCCCTCTTTTTCTTATTTCCCAGGAAAGCCTTGATTTCCTCTGCCAGAAAATTCTGACTTTTCTTGTTCATTTTCATAACAAGCATCCAGAGGAACCGGGAGTGTCCATGGAGAGAGTTAAAAAAAGATTTGACCTTCACTCTAGAATTTTGTCATTGGCCCTGAAGCATCTATTGCGTGCAGGCCAGATTAAGGCATTAGAAGACAACTTCTCGCTCTCTGATTTTATGGTTGTTCTTACCCCGGAAAAAGAAAAAATCTTAAAAGACCTGGAGGGTATGTGCTTTAAAGGAGAATTTTGTACATTTTCTTTTGAGGAGCTTCAAAAGCGTTTTCGCCTCTCTTCAAAAATGTTAGACAGGATGCTTTCTCTGCTCATCGAGAGAAAAAAGATTGTCCAGGGAAGAGACGGATTGATCCTTCATTCCCGGTGGTTGGATGAGATTATCAGCAGGATCAAAAAATTCGGGAAAAAAGAGTTGACGGTTGCAGATTTTAAGAAGATGACCGGACTTAGCCGGAAGTATGCCATTCCTCTTCTTGAGTTGCTGGATCAAGTGGGGGTGACCCGGAGAAAAGGCTCGTTGCGGGAAATTCTGTGACTGTTTTATTTCTTTTCTTTCTTTGTTTTGTCTAAAGCTGTTTTGAGCTTTTCAGCAAAGAGACCAAAAGCGGGTTCTTCGGAGACATATCGTTTAAACTCTTTCTTTTTTTCCTCGGGGGGTGCTGTGGCTTTTTCTTCTTTAGCTTCTTTTTTCTCCTTGGCCTTAACAGCTAAAAATGCCTCCTGTTCGGATTCTTCGAGCTCAATTTTTTCTTCGATATATCTTTTCTCTCCTTTTCTTGCGCGAGGGACTCTCTCGGCCTCCATCATTACTCTTTGCTTCTTTGTTACCTTTTCTCTTTTTGGCTTCAGAGGCTCTTCAATTTTTTCTTTCCCTGCAATTTCTGTTTCAAGGGGTTCGAAAGGAACTTCAACTCTTACTTCTTTCGTTCCCTCCCTGGCTTCAGGCGGTGGAATTTCCTCAACAGGAGCTTCTTGTGTGCTTGTGGCTAAAGGAGGGGCTTCTTCAACTGCTTCCTCAGGAGGCATTTCAGGAATAATTACAGCGGGTTTTTCAGGCTCCTCTTCTTCTTCGACTTTTATTATTTCATGGTAAAAGAAGATACCTTTGGATTTTTCGGATTGTGAGAATTCTGTTGAACGGAGTAGAGCTTTTTCAACCTCTTCCTGGGTAGTGCATTTTAGAACATCGATCAGATGATAAGCTCTGAGAAAATGAAGGGAAGAATTCTTGTTCTCCATACCAAAATTTTTAAAAATGAGAACCAAAAACTCATGGAGATCCAGATTATCTCTTTTTGGGTAAAGCAAGAGGAGCTTTTTCAGGGTTTCTCTCTCTATGTGGATAATTTTATTGGGAATAGCGAAGGTGAAGAGTTCTTCTTCGTCCAGAGAAAGTTTATCTTCTTTAGGGTTGTACGACATTTTCATTGCAGAAAGTTTTTTCTTTGATTTCTTCAACCAGAAGCTGAATTGATTGACTCCTTTCCTTTCTAATGTCAGGCTTGCACCCTGAGGAACATTATTGTTCTTGTAGAAATCTTTTAAACCCAGAAGAAAGCTGTGCTGTGGGTAGTGATAGACAGTGTAATCCTTGCCTTCTTCAATATCGGTAAAAATGTATTCTCTACAAGGAGAGAGCTCTTTATTGAGGCTTCTGGAAATTTGGATGCCCCCAGAAAGGAGTTCTCTCCAGGTGAGATAGATTTTTAGAGAGAAATCTTGGGTTTGAATCGTTTCCTCTTCTTCTTTGCCTGCGAAAACAGGGAGCGTGGCTTTTGGAGCCGAGAGGGCTAAATTCTTAGGCAAGGAATTGAGTATTGTCTTCAGATGCCATTTTCCCCAATCAAGAGGGCAAGCATAGACAAAGTCCTTCTTGTGCTTTTTTTCGAGCATGAAGTTTAAACTCATACAGTAAAGCTCAAAAAGATCATCCGAACTCTTCGTGTTAAAGAATTTATCCACCAGCTCTGATGTTGCTGTCGATACTTTCTCCTTTAGAATATGATTTTCAATCTCCTTTATTTTTTCATCCTTAATTTCTATTTGTTTCTTTGTGAGTTGCCAAAACTCGTTCCAATTGAAGAATTTCGATGATTTTTGTAAAGCTGTTCTCATGTTTTTTCCCAGGGCTTTTAAGTCTCTATCTGTCATAGGAAGCTCGGTCAGCCGTGGGTCTTCTTTTTTTTCCATCTTTTCAGGGATAGCTGCTTTCCCTTCAAGATTGCAGGGGAGAAGAACTTGAGCTTTTGCTTTCTTCATGTAGTCCATGTATTTCCGAAAAAATCCTCCTCCTGCATAATCAACCTGCAACATCTCACAACCGTAATCTTCGTAGGCGGTTTTATTGACGACCTCTAAAACAACAGCTCCCTTAAAGAGTTCTACGCCTTTACTGCTGACCATCAAGGGTTCGTCATATTCTTTATAGATGAAGTCGTTGATTTCATACTTGCAGCTGGGATCATATATTTTGACCTCTTTACTCAGTTGACTGGAGGTCTTTTTGTAAGCCAGTTTTTTTGTCAACTCGTGGAAGGAGATAGTTTTGTTAGTTTGAGAGAGTTCTTTTTCGATAAAAAGAAGGTCTTTTTCAGTGATTTTTGTATTTTCGTTGTTGTCACTCATTGTTTTTTTATTGTTTCTCTAAGAGTAAAAGCAGGATGACCTTCTGTACATGAAGTCTGTTTTCAGCTTGATCGTAAACTATGGATTGTGAAGAATCAATGACATCATCCGTGACTTCTTCTCCCCGGTGGGCCGGAAGACAATGCATAAAAAGGGCGTCTTTTTTGGCTTTTGCCATCAGTTCCTTGTTGACTTGATAAGGAGCGAAAATTTCGGCTCTTTTTTCTTTTTCATTTTCCTGTCCCATGGAAGCCCAAGTATCAGTATATACGGCATCAGCAGCCTCGACAGCATCAGCGGGGTCATTTGTGAAGAAGAAGCTTCCTCCCGTTTCCTGAGCGTCATCTTCTGCCTGTTTGATAATCTCTGGTTGGGGTTCATATCCAGGAGGTGTCGCTACACTGATTTTGCTCCCGGCTTTTGCTGCAGTAAAAAGAAGGCTGTGACAGACATTATTACCGTCTCCTACATAAGCCAGCTTGAGGTTTAACATGTCTCCTCGCCTCTCTTTTAAAGTGAAAAAATCTGCCATGGCCTGGCAGGGGTGAAGGAGGTCGGTTAGAGCGTTGATGACAGGGATGCGAGAGGCTTCAGCTAGATCAATAACATTCTTGTGAGCAAAGGTTCTGATCATTATGCCACTCACCCATCTCTCAAGGTTCTTTCCTACATCGTAGGGGGTTTCCCTTGTGCCTATTGCGATATCCGATGGGCTCAAATAGACAGCTTCCCCTCCGAGTTCGATCATTCC
Source organism: Candidatus Aminicenantota bacterium (assembly GCA_030673995.1). Taxonomy (GTDB): domain Bacteria; phylum Acidobacteriota; class Aminicenantia; order Aminicenantales; family Aminicenantaceae; genus JAGLWV01. Next base: position 2,588 of record DAOUYU010000001.1, on the reverse strand, counting down.
CACTTCAAATGTCATCCTGGTGCGTAAAGAGGCTTTTTCGAAGATCATTGCAAGGATTTTGTTTTTGAGTTTATTCTGGAAACGCCGGGGGTGGTCCTTGATCTCCTGAGTCAAGTCCAGTATTTTGCTGAACTGGTAAAGGCTTAGATCATGTACAGAAATGAAGTCTTCCAACATTTTTTTCCTATTGCAAAGGTCTAATTTTCGTCCCCGAACGATTGATCAAAGACGCTTTGAGTTGATTAGCTGAGGTTATCAGCATTTCTTTCCCTCCTCCTTCGATGTATTCTATGGCAGCCTTGATTTTAGGACCCATGGAACCGGCTGGGAACTGTCCCTGGGATAGATGTTTTTTAGCCTGGCCGACCGTCATGACCGGGATGGGCTTTTCATCTGGAGAGCCGTAATTCAAATAGACCCGTTCCACGTTGGTCAAGATGATAAAAAGCTCTGCATTAGCTTCTCGGGCAAGAAGGCTTGCGGCATAATCTTTGTCGATAACGGCCTCGACTCCCTCAAAGAAACCCCTGGAGTTGATGATGACTGGTATGCCCCCCCCGCCTGATGTGATGACGATTTTTCCCGAATGGATCAGGTCCCGGATGATTCTCTTGGGGACAATATCGATGGGCCTGGGAGAAGGGACAACTTTGCGGTATCCACGGCCGGAGTCTTCTATCATTTTCCATTTTTTCTCTTTGATAAGCATCCGGGCCCTGTATTTTGTGTAGAAAGGGCCGATGGGCTTGCTGGGGTTCTTAAAAGCGGGATCGTCCCTGTCGACAACCACCTGGGTAATCAATGTGGCCACTTCCTTGTCAAGAGAGTTCTTGCGGAGTTCGTTGATAACGGCCTTCTCGAGCATAAAACCCATGCTCCCTTCAGTCATGGCATCACAAATTTCTAAAGAGAAAGGGGGAATTTTGTTACTCGCCTCCTCCATTTGAATGAGGAGATTGCCGACTTGAGGACCGTTGCCGTGAACGATGATAAGGTCATAGCCTTTTTTTATGATATGGATCATTAGGGAGGCAGCTTTTTTGGCGTTATTCATCTGCTCTGTTTGGAGTCCCCTCTGTGTTTCAGGGAGGATGGCATTTCCACCGAAGGCAATAAGCGCGATTTTTCTTTTCATCAGAATTCTTTCAGGACCTCCTCAAGATCCGGGGTGCCGATTTCCTCCAGTTCATAGGAGACACGAAGGATTCTTTTATTTGTTTTGATCAGCCGGCCAAGGTCAATGGGAGTGCCGCTGACCACGAGGTCGCACTCGATTTTATCAATAGTCTCGGCAAGCTCGGCCATTTGTTTTTTTCCATACCCCATGGCTGGAAGCACTTTATCCAAATGGGTGTATTTTTGGAATGTCTCATTGATGCTTCCTACAGCAAAAGGCCTCGGGTCTATGATTTTTGAGGCTCTGTATCTCGTAGCGGCAATCACTCCCGCGCCGTAAGGCATTTCTCCGTGGGTCAGTGTTGGTCCATCTTCAATGACCAGGACTGTCTTACCGGAGATTTCTTCTCCTTCTGGGACAGAAATTGCTGAGTTGGCGCGGATAACGGTTGCTGCGGGATTGAACTTTTTGATGTTTTCAAGGAGTAGGTTTAACTTTTCTTTCTCGGCGCTGTCCATCTTGTTGATCACTAACACATGGGCTCTCCTGAAATTTACCTCTCCGGGGTAATACAGGAGTTCATGGCCGGGTCTGTGAGGATCGACGACTACAATCTCTAAATTGGACTGGTAGAATGAAAAGTCGTTATTTCCTCCGTCCCAGAGAATGATATCGGCCTCTTTTTCTGCCTCTTTGAGTATAGCACCGTAATCCACGCCGGCGTAGACGACAATACCATCCTTGATATGGGGCTCGTATTCTTCCATTTCTTCTATGGTGCACTCATGCTTTATCATGTCTTCATAAGAAGCAAAACGCTGAACCTTCTGCTTCGCTAAATCTCCGTAAGGCATAGGATGGCGGATGACAACAACACGTTTCCCTTTTTCTTTGATAAGAAGCGCAATTTTCCGGCTTGTCTGGCTCTTTCCACATCCAGTCCGGACAGCACAGACCGAGATCACGGGGAGTTTGCTCTTCAACATCGTTTCTTGAGGGCCGAGGAGAGTAAAGCTTGCTCCTGCGGCTAATACCTGTGATGCTTTGTGCATGATGTATTCATAGTGCACATCGCTATAAGAGAAAAAAACATCTGAGATTTCATGTTTTTTAATGAGCGTGGCAAGTTTTTCCTCGGAAAAGATTGGAATTCCGTCAGGATAAAGCGTTCCTGCAAGAGAAGCCGGGTATTTTCGGCCCTCTATGTCCGGGATCTGGGTTGCCGTGAAGGCTGCGACACGGTATTCTTCCTTCTCTCTGAAAAAGACGTTGAAGTTGTGGAAATCTCTTCCTGCCGCGCCCATTATGAGAACGTTTTTCATCTGAGTAACTCCTTAAAAAAAATGAAAACTTAGTATAATACAGGCCCCTTCATTATGCAAACAAAGGCTTCGCCTGGAGGAATAAAATGCTAGAAAAAGGGCACAGAAAAAGGGGGCAATAAAATGCTAGGAAAAAGGGGACAGGCAAC
>DAOUYU010000052.1 GCA_030673995.1 Candidatus Aminicenantota bacterium | reverse complement strand
TAAGGGAAATAATTTCGGGGCATGTGAAGAAGCCTTTTGAGCGCTCTGATTTGCTTGAGTTTTTTAACTTGTGTTTGCATTGCAAAACCTGTATGCACGAATGCCCGACGAGAGTTGACGTTGCTAAGCTTATTGAATCATTTTTTGAAGAGAAATATCTTCATAAATCTTCAAGCTTACCTGATAAAATATTGTCAAAGTCGTATTTGCTATGTCGATTAGCATTAAAGACAGGAAGAATATTGAGAGCTGTCTTAAGTTCAAAATTCTTTGGAAAACTTGCAGGTTTGTCCGGGCTCGCGAATCTGAATCATTTGAGATTTGAACCTTTGAAACACAAAGGGTTATCAAATCATGACAAGAATGGTGAAAGAAAAGCTGTAATATTTTCTGGTTGCACAGGTGATCTCTTTAGTTCATCTGAGATAAAATCCGCTATGAAATTACTCGGAAAATTCGCGTACAAAACTGAATTAATTAGCGGATATTGTTGTGGCGAACCTGCATTTGCAAGAGGTCTTAAGACTGAAGGTGAAGAGAGGTTAAAAGAATCAATAACAAGATTAAAAGAATATGTTAGTTCTGAAACACCAGTCATTTTTACTTCCCCTTCCTGTATGCTTCCTTTTTTTGAGCACGCAGAGAAGTTTTTCAATAAAAATGAAATAAAAAAAGTGAAAAAATACTTTTATGAGGCAGTGAGTTTTCTCAGGGAACAATTGTTAAGAATTAAAGATGATTTTAGAGCTGAAATAAAAGAAGATTCAGAGTTACAGCTTCTTGGGCAGGTTTCAAGAAAATTTTTCAATGCTATTGAATTAAAAGTTGCGGTCCAGATTCCCTGTCATTTAAAAGTATTGAGAGAAGAAAATTCTTTAATTGAATTTATCAGAATGCTTCCAGTTGCTGACATAATTGAATTGAAAACAAACTGTTGTGGATTCGGTGGAAGCCGAGGTTTTGAGAAAAAGTGGGCAAAACATGCTGAGAAAATCGGTGAAGCACTTGCAGATGAAATATGCACTATAAAACCTGATATAATTGTATCTCCTTGTGTAACCTGCAGGCTTCAAATACGCAAGTTGCTTGGCATAAAAACAATGTTTTCCGAATCTGATGATTTGCACAATCTTGTTTTATCTAAGGAATCATATAATTTGGGGAAAATATTGGTTGTTCATCCACTGATTCTTGCTTCTGAAATGCTTAAATAAACGCTACCTTTAATGATTTGTAGTGGAAATATTTCTTATGTTATTTTGAGGGTTTTTTATTAGAGGATATTTAGAAGCGATCTCTGCCTCTGTGGCGTCAAATCTCTTTTGAAATATATCAGAACAGTCAAATCGAGGTCTGAACTCATTACTCATAACGCTTTAATTTCAGCCATGAGCTGTTAGGCATGATCGGAACTCTGGATTAGCTACTTTTTCTTGTATATGAATTATGCTAAGATTGTGCCGATGGATATCTCGGCCGTTATCATAACTTACAATGAGGAAAAGAGGCTTGAACCTGCCTTGAAGAGTGTAGAGGGCGTAGCATCTGAAATTATAGTCGTTGACAGCTACAGCAGTGATGAGACAGGCAAAATAGCAAAAAAATACACAAAAAAAATCTTCCAACGGAAATGGACAAATTTTGCAGATCAGAAAAATTATGCCAATAGCCTTGCATCCTGCCGCTGGATCCTATCTCTGGATGCGGATGAAAGGCTTTCCCCGGAGCTTCAAGAAGAGATCCTGCAGATCAAGGAGGGAGAATCTGATTGTGATGGATTTTCTATGCCCAGGCAGGTTTTTTATCTGGGAAAATGGATCCGTCATTCTGGCTGGTATCCGGACAGAAAAATTCGCCTCTTCCTTAAAGATAAAGCCTGCTGGGAAGGGGAGTATGTGCATGAGAAGCTGGTCATCGAAGGAAAAATTCAGAGACTTAAGGGCTTGATTCACCACTTTACCTATCGAGACATTTCAGAACATCTGGATCGAATCAATACGTTTTCCGAACTCGGTGCCCAACAACTCTACGCCAAGAACAAAAAGTGTAGATGGTATCATCTGGTTTTTTTGCCTTTTTCCAGGTTTGTAAAATCATTTTTTCTAAAGGCAGGATTCTTGGATGGATATGCGGGTCTCATTATTTCCGTGCTTCACGGCCATGCGATTTTTACCCGATACGCCAAACTAAACGAAATATGGAAAAAAGGAGAGAGAATTGAGCCTTTTCCTTATTGATGCAGGAAAAGAGTGGAGAGGGGGCCAGCGACAGTCTTTTTTCCTCGCTCAAGCGCTCAAACGAAGAGGGCATAATTTTTTTTTCGTAGTCCAACCTGAAAGCCCACTCTATCAAAAAGCATCTGAGGCAGTACTGCCTGTCTTCCCCCTTAAAATGAGGAGTGAATTAGACTTCGTGGCGATCAGTCGATTGGGTCGGGCCATGAAGCGCAGGAGGTGCATCCTCGCTCATTTCCACGATGCTCATTCTGTGGCTGTTGGCTCAATGGCGGCTTCTCTGGCCAGAGTCCCCATCCGGATAATCTCCAGACGCGTGGATTTTCCGCTTAAAAGAAATTATTTTTCGCGACGCAAGTACAGGAAAAATATCGATACGATCATTGCCATCTCAGAAGGGGTAAAAAAGGTTCTGATTGAAGGAGGCATCGATCCGGATTGCATTGATGTCATCCCTTCAGGAATAGACTTTTCCCCCTTTGAAAAAGACGATTTAGTATTAAAACAAGACAATTATCTTCGCCGTGAACTCTCTTTTGCGCCCGATGATTATCTTGTAGGAATAGTGGCTCATCTTGCCGACCACAAAGGTCATAAGTATCTGATCAAGGCAACAGAAATTTTGAAAAAGCATGCACCCAATATTAAGATGATTATCGTTGGTGAAGGTCCTTTAAGGATGAAACTGAATAAGCAGGCAAGCGACTCCGGTGTTGAAGATATTGTCTTTTTTTTAGGATTTAGAGAGGATATTCCAATGATTCTTCAATCTCTTGATTTATTTGTTATTTCCTCTTATCTCGAGGGCATGGGAAGCAGTATCTTAGATGCCATGGCGTGCCGGCTTCCCGTGGTTGCCACCAAGGTTGGAGGCATCCCGGAGGTAGTGATCCATGGAGAGACGGGCCTTCTGGTTCCTCCTCGCAGCCCCTCGGCGTTGGCCCGGGCCATACTCAGGCTTTATTACAATAAAGCCCTGGCTTCTCGTCTAGGACAGAAAGGATATGAGGTTGTCCATCAAAAATTTTCGGCTGAGGCAATGGCAGATAAGATCGTGGTTTTATATGGAAAGATAGCTTCAACAAAGGGGGTTAAGCTTCAATAAACATGAGAATCGATAGAGTGGAACTTTCGCTCTTAAAGCTTCCCTATGTTCATTTTTTTGAGACGAGTTTGGGCCGGGATGAAGAGCGGGAATTTATTCTTATAAAGATTTGTTTTGACGGGATTTTTGGGTATGGAGAGGTTGTTGCAGAAAGGGATCCTTCCTACAGTTATGAGACAACCTCTACAGCCTGGCACGTGTTGAAGGATTTTTTTATTCCTCTTGTTTTCAAAAAATCGATTATAAGTCCCCATGATTTCTATAGAGAGGCGAAAAAATATCGGGGGCATCCTATGGCTAAGGGAGGACTGGAGCTTGCCCTCTGGGATCTTGAAGGGAAAAAGGAGGAGAAACCCCTGTGGAAAATTTACGGTGGAGTGAGGACAGAAATTCCCTCGGGGGTCAGCGTTGGAATCCAAGACTCTGTGTCCGAGCTTCTGGAAAGGATTCATTCTTTTCTCCAGGAAGGCTACCAGCGGATTAAAATCAAGATTAAACCCGAATGGGATATTCTTCTCTGTCAGGATATACGGAAGAAGTTTCCCGATATCATTCTTCAGGCAGATGCCAATGGTGCCTATAGCCTGGATGATAAAGATACCTTAAAGAAACTGGATGAATTCAACCTGCTCATGCTCGAGCAGCCTTTCCCTCCCTATGATTTGTGGGACCACAGCCGATTGCAGAGAGAAATGAAAACTCCTCTCTGTCTGGATGAGAGCATCCTCTCGGTTGAGACTGCCCGCAAAGCCTGTGAAATGGGAAGCTGCCAAATCATTAACATAAAAGTCGGACGGGTTGGAGGGATTGTTGAGGCCCTTAAGATTCATGATTTCTGTCAGGATAAGAAGCTTCCTGTGTGGTGTGGCGGGATGCTGGAGTCTGGCATAGGCCGGGCTCACAATCTCCATCTCGCCACTCTCCCTAACTTCAAATTTCCCAATGACCTCTCTGCAAGCAAAAGATACTATGCTCAAGATTTGATCGAGCCGCCGGTGGAGATCAGCAGTCAGGGGACAATCAAGGTTCCTGATAAGCCTGGAATCGGAGTTTTTCCCCAGGAAAACAGAATCAAAAAAGCCACTATAAAAAAAGAAGTCTTTAAGCCTTCCTAGCCTGAATTATTCATAAAAACTGCCGACACCATTACATAATATCCATGTTATCAGCATATTTGTATGCTTTCTCATATAGACTAAGGTGACCGCTTTATTTCATGAATTCCTTTTAACTATCTGTCGGCATTTTTTACCCTTCGGGCGAGCAAATCTGACGACTTTTATTATAATTAAATTGTCATCGCGAGCGAAGCGTGGCGATCTCATGATGATGCGCCACAGGCATGAGATTGCCACGTCGCTTCGCTCCTCGCAATGACTTGGGGGCTTCGTTGCAGCCCATTCGCGGTAGTTCATTACAGCTTCATGGGCTGCGGCCTTGCCGCTACAGCAACCTCGACTCGTGAATAATCCAGGCAAAATAGCTTTGGCTAAGTGAAAAAAAAAAGGGCCCCCGAAGGGGCCCTTTTTCTCTCGGGTGAATAAAAGACAGAGTCGTTTCTGCTATTTGGCCTTCCGGATAAGGATATCTCCGCTGTACGTTTTGAATTGATACTCAGGACCTCCTCCGCTTATTGTTCCGTAGATGAACTGGCCGATACTGATTCTGTATTTTCCATCTTTTTTTCTTGAGCCTTTTAAAGCTTCTTGAGGGGTTGGCATTATTTTTAAATCAAAATCGCTGTATATTTCGCCCCGGTCTGATTTCATTTTCATATTGGCCTTGATGTTAGCGGGAAAAGTCACATCAATGTCTCCCTTCCAGTTGCTGAATGACATTGGCTTTTCAGGGTCAACTTTTACGAATGTTACGGTGATATTTCCGCTGTACGCATGAGCAACCACAGCTCCTGATACATCGGTGAACTTCAATTCTCCCTTATAACGGTCCACTTCAATCTCTCCGTTGACCTTATCCACTGTTATGTCTCCATTTTTGTAGCCGTGTAGTTTCAGCGAGGTTGAAAAGGGGACTTGAATCGTGAGGTCAACAGTCTTTTTTGATGATTCAACACTTATACTCATAACATTGTCCTCTTCCACGACAGACAGGCCAGTGGTTCTAGTCTGTATTAACCGCATCCCCTTAGCCTTCTCGCTGATTTTCTTTTTTTCGGTGAGTATTTCCCCTCGAAGTCGTGCTTCAATGATGACCTCTTTGCCGTTATAACCTTTGACAGTTATTCCGCCGTTGTAAGTATGGGCTTTGACCAATCCCGGCTTTGAGGGATTGCTGAAGGGCACAGTCACCCGGTCGACTTTTTCCTGCCCGTAGCATAATGTGCCTGCGAAAAGAAAAAGAGTAAATACTGTGAGATACAATTGAGTTTTTCTCATTTTATCCTCCTATGAAGTTATTCGTTTTTTTTGCCTATTAGAATATCCCCGTTCAGGGTATCAAAGCGATAATCCCTATTAGAAATACAGCCAACGATGTCAGTATGATTTTTTTCATCGATGCCTTCTCCTAATACGTAAGCTGCTGTATTCCTTGTTCAGCATGATTTTTCACATCGGGATTAAATTTTTCATCCTGTATTAATTGTTTCAGAGATTCGATGGCACGCCTTTCGTGCATGTTGACCATAAGGTCTATGAGCGATACCTGAACCAGGGGAGAAGTTTGTCTAGAGAGGGATTGGATGAGGCCTTCCTTGACTGTGGGATTATCATGGAAAAGGTAGAGGGCATCCACAGCCGCGAGCCGGACGTTAACATTCGAGTCGTTGTCCAAGATGTCCAGGAGGGACTGGATGATTTTTTTATTTGGCTTTTCCATTCGGTAACTCAGGCCGACTCCTCTGAGCCTCTCAGTCGGAGAAGACTGTTCCAGCAGGGAAATAGCTAGTGTCTGGCGCATGCCCTGGACTTCCTGGCGAAGAGAGGCCACTTCATAGACTTTTTTTCCGTTTAAGTTGAGAAGATAACCTGCTGTCAAGCCAACGAGTAAAAGAGCAAGGGAAAAGGTGACCTGGAATGCCGGCTGTCTAGGCCACCAGTGCGTAAGCCAGCCGCCCTGAAGTTTATGTACTCTAGGCTTCACTTTTTCCTGTTCGAGACCCTGTTTATAGGCATCGAGCATGCCATAGAAACGGGAACGCAGGGAATCGCTGGGCTGTTCCTGTGGAAGGACACCCAGCTTTGTCCAGATTTCACTCAGGCTCTCCAGTTCCTCTCTGCAGGAGAAGCAGGTGCTCACATGCTCCTGAATCTCTTTTTTAGATATGTCTTCCAACTCTCCGATTAAAAAATCCGGAAATTTTACTTTTATATGTTTACATTTCATGAGACCATGCCTCCTGAAAGTTTAAAATAGATCTTTCCCAGTTCTTTGGTTGCCCTGTGAACATGGGCCTTCACCGTTCCTATATGGCAGTCAAAAAGTTCGGCGATTTCTTTATACTTTAGATTCTGAAAGCGGCTGAGAACCAGGACTTCCCTTTTTTTAAGAGGAAGTTTGGCTAGCGCTTGCCGCAGCAGAACGATGTCCTGGAGCTGTTCCACGCTTTCGGAGGGGCCAGGCTCTCGGCTTGAGGCCTCATCCCACTGTTCCTCGAGTGGAATTTCTTCCTTTCTTTTCCTTAAGTGATCGATGTGGGCATTACGCGCGATCTGATACATCCAGATGGTGAATTTGCTCTCGCCCCGGTAAGTGGAGCGGTATTTCAATATGCGAAAGAAGACATCCTGCACCAGGTCTTCGCTGGTACCGCGGTTTCCTGTTAGACGGAGAAAAAAGTTGTATAGGGGGACTTGATGCCGCTCAAAAAGAATAGCCAGTCTTTCCACTTTTCCTTCCTTGACTTCTTCCATCAATTGGTTATCGGTCGTCGAATTCACTCGTGTTGTTCCTTTTTTAAATCTATTTATATATTAAGACTAGCCTTTTAAGAAAAGGTTACACAATTGGAGAATAAATGTTGCGAGGAATTGAAAGGGGTCGCATCTCAACATTTGACGCACCTTTTATTCTTAATGATAATTAGCCCGTTTTTCATGTAAATGTCAAATCTTGCAGAAGAAGGGGACAGAAGAAGGGGATGTTCCCCTTTTACGTCCCCCTTTTATACCGGAGAGAGAAACATACGAAAAAACGTAGATAGAGTAAAAAAAACTGTGGTATGATAAAAACTGATTTAATTGGAGAGGGGTCTTCCTTCAAGCTGGTTTATTGAGCAGCTGAGTAGAGAGAAATTATAATGTGTGTTCGCCTGGTCGGAATTTCGGCTGAAGACATAAACTTGAAAGTAGAGAGAAAAATGCGAAATAAAAAAAGAAATTTCTTTTTTTTAGCATTTCTCTATTTCTGTTTGGGAGTATATCTCTATAGTGATCAGACCTATCAATTCAAAGCACCGATTTATCATATTGAAATAACAGAGGATGGATACCATAGGATATCGATGCCGGGATATTATTCTTACGGGATCCCGGGTTATCCTGACCTGCCTTCGAAAATTTTTCGTATCGCAGTGCCTCCCGATGTTGATGGACATGACGTTGAAGTTGAATATTTTGAAACAAGCGCAGTACATCTCGGGACGTTTCAAATCAGGGAGTTACCGCCAGTGGTCACTAGGATCAACGGAGAAAGAATTTTAGGAGAGAAAGCCGACATCTATTCAAATGACTCTAATTATCCTGGGAAAGTTGTTGAATATCTGGGGCTCTCTCAGATGAGAAAGTGGAGAATCATTAACATCAAATACACTCCTTTCCAGTATAATCCTGTAACACAAGATTTAAGGTTTATTCCCGAAGTCCGTTTGAGTATTCGCTTTACAAGACCGCGAAGCAGAGTTGTAACAGGCGTGGAGATTTCAGATAGAGTAATGGAGGTAAGGGCTAAGAAAGTACTAACCAATTATACAGAGGCAAAGGAATGGTACACATACGGGAAGGCCGTTGCGAAGCCGTTGCAAACATTCGATTATGTGATAATAACCACAAATGCTATAGAATCGAACAGCACAAAACTGAGTGATTTCATGAATTTTTTAACGGACTGGGGGTATTCTCCCTTATTAATCACAGAGGATGATTATGGCAGTCTGGAAGGCCAATCTCCAAACGGCACTGCAGAGAAGATGAGAGATTGGCTGAAAAATAATTATCTAAGCTATTCGATAAAATATGTTTTATTGATAGGGAATCCTGACCCAGATGATCCGAGCTTGGATTCCGATGCGGTGGGAGATGTGCCGATGAAGATGTGTTGGCCTAGACGAAGAGCGGAGGGAAGTCCAGATAATGATGAAGCTCCCACGGATTATTTCTATGCTGATCTGACGGGAAACTGGGATCTTGACGGTGATGGTTATTTTGGCGAGTATTCTGATGACAGAGCAGTTGGGGGAGTGGATTTTGCCAACGAGGTCTATGTAGGAAGGATTCCCGTTTATGAGGGGGTAGCAGATCTAGATTCAGTTTTAAGCAAAATAATAAGGTATGGAGGCACACCCGCTCTTGGCAGTATGAGCCCTATGAGTGACACAAGCTGGAGGCTTAACGCCTTGCTGCCGATGAGTTATTTTGATGGTTCGACGGATGCCGCTTACTTGGGTGAGGCGATGAAATCAGATTATTTATCTTCAGCAGGATATTCTTCCTGGACGATGTACATGCAAGGGAGTGCATGTGCCGAAGCTGATTCATTTTTTTCTTCAGATGTGGAGCTTTCGGATCTTTTAGTAAAAGAAAGATGGAAACTTCTTCCATACGGACTGGTATGGTGGAATGGACATGGAAGCACCTGGAATGCATTTATTGGATACGAAGGTTGTGGTCAGGGGACAATAATGAGTACGTTTGATGCTCATTTATTGAATGATGACTTTCCCTCTTTTGTTTTCCAGGGCTCTTGCGACAATGGACGTCCAGAGTCATCGCAAAATCTTGGAACCGCTTTACTATATAATGGGGCAATTGCCATTTTGAGTTCAAGCAGGGTTTGCTGGTATATCCTGGGTTCCTGGGATACGGGAAACAAATATTACTGTGATATTGCAAGTGTCGCTTATTTTTACGGGAAGGAGCTTGTTGGTAATGATAAAAAAGCGGCTGTAGCCCTTTACGATGTAAAGAGTGATATGGGGATCAGCGGTGGATGGTTTGGAGACGAGTCGTGGATGAATCTTTTTGATTTCAACCTCTACGGCGATCCTGTGGCTTCCCTGAAAGCTATCATGGGGAATTTATTGATCATCTCTTCAGGAACAGGGGGGACGACGGATCCTGAACCAGGGGAGTATATCTATGCTGATGAAACTGCGGTTTCACTAACAGCCACAGCTGAGACAAATTATAGATTCAGCGGATGGTCAGGAGATGTCCCTGAAGGGCAGGAAAATGACAATCCCCTCGTTTTAACTGTGGATTCGGTCATATCAATCCAGGCCAATTTTATTCACCAGTACAATCTGACTGTTGCTTCTTCGGCCGGTGGAACAACCGACCCTGAGCCGGGAACCTACACCTGCGATGATGGAACAGAAGTAATCTTGACCGCCATCCCTGAGAATTTTTATAATTTCGGTGGATGGATAGGAGATATTTCTCAAGAACAGGAAAATGACAATCCCATCACCATTTCTATGGATTCCGATAAGTCGATCCAAGCCAGTTTCAGTCGCAAGTAAGACCTGACTATATCTGGGGAGGGAGGCGGGACAACACTCCCTTCACCTGGAACGCATAGCTACAGATCAGGAGAGACTGTCCAGGT
>DAOUYU010000160.1 GCA_030673995.1 Candidatus Aminicenantota bacterium | reverse complement strand
TCTGGAAACACTAATGGGCCGATGTGGGTAATTATTTCCCACACTTCTCATTGTTTAAAATACAACGACTCTGGAAAAAGCCAGAGAAGCTTTTTCAGGAATGTTTTGAGAATACGGCGGGACCAAATTTTATGCAATATTCAGCGGCTGAGCCAAGCGCTACGGCAATGACCACCCAAAGTCCAATTTGAGAAGAGATATAGAACTGTCCCAAATAGTGTTCCCCCAGTATCAATATACATAAAACAATCGTTTCCATTGTCATTTTGAGTTTGCCCAGCCTGGAGGCAGGGATATGGATTCCTTTTGAAGAGGCAATCGCTCTGAAGCCTGTAATGGCTATTTCCCTCCCGATTATGATAACCACCATCCAGGCCGGGACGGCACCAAGTTCGACCAGGCAGATGAAGATTGAAGCAATAAGGAGTTTATCTGCTATCGGGTCTAAAAGCTGACCAAAGACCGTTTCTTGTTTTTTCTTTCTTGCCAGGATCCCGTCAAATGCGTCAGTCAGTACCGCCAGAAGAAAGAGGGAAAAAGCGACCAGCTCTTTTCCATTAAATGGAATGAGTAGAGCCGCAACTATTACGGGAACGAGACATATTCTGAATATGGTGAGAACGTTCGGTATATTCATTTTTTAAAATATATTATAGCTTGTCAGTGATGTCAATGATAACAGACATTCATTTTTCTTGAAAAATCGGATATCTCCAAGTATATTGGATTTAAGAAAATGGCCAAGAAAAATTCCGTCACCCCGATGATGGAGCAGTACTTCCGGATTAAAAAAAAATATCAGGATGCTCTTCTCTTTTTCCGCCTGGGTGATTTCTACGAGATGTTTTATGAGGATGCAAAAATTGCATCCCCCATAATGGAGATTGCTCTGACATCGCGCCAGAAAGTTCCTATGTGCGGCATTCCCTATCATGCGAGTGATTCATATTTGACCAAGCTTATCAAGCACGGTTTTAAAGTGGCTATCTGTGAGCAAGTGGAGGACCCTAAGCTTGCAAAAGGAGTGGTAAAAAGAGACGTGGTCAAAGTTCTAACACCCGGGACAGCTGTGGAGCTTGAGCTGGAAGGAGCAAAGGAAAATACGTATGTCTCCAGTTTGTATTTAAGTGAAAAAAGCTGGGGATTGGCTCTCATTGATCTTGCATCCGGTGAGATAAAAACCACTCAAAGCGATTCTAAAACAGATAGAACCCTGTCCGATGAGCTCTTTAAAGTTTATCCAAAAGAAATCATTTTCCCTGAGGGAAAGGAAAAGGAGGTCCAAAACGTTCTTTTAAAAAACAACCTGGACACTGTCTTGAGAAGCCCTCTGGATGATTGGACTTTTGATTTTGCTCAGGCTAAAGATTTTTTAGAGAGTCATTTCCAGGTGAAATCTCTAGCCGGGTTTGACCTTGCCGACAAAAAACTTGCTGTCTCGGCAGCCGGAGCCCTTCTCTATTATCTTAAAAAAATAAGAAAGGATTCCCTTTCTCTGGTCTATAAAATTTCTTACGCCCAGGCCGGCGATCAGATGGTTCTCGATGCCACTACGATAAAGAATCTGGAACTTGTGAAAAATTTGAGAGACGGGACTGTAAAGTATTCCCTTCTTGATATCATTGACTTCACAGTGAGTTCATTGGGGGGAAGACTAATCAGGAACTGGCTTCTTCATCCTCTGCTTCGCTGTAAAGAGATAGAAGGCAGGTTGGATGCTGTCTCAGAGTTTCTCAGCCAGACGATCGAACGAAAGGAATTGAGAGATAGTTTAAAAGGGATATATGACCTGGAGCGTCTCACGGGAAAAATTTCCCTGGGAGTTGCCCATGCCAGGGACCTGGTTTCGTTAAAGAAGTCACTTCTTCCCCTTCCCTCAATCCAAAGCTTGATTAAGTCTTTTTCAGCAAAAATGATAAAGAAAATCCACAGGCACTGGGATAATGCTCAGGATCTCGTGGATTTTATTGACAGGTCTATTCTTGATGAGCCAGCTTTTCTGCTTACTGAAGGAGGAATTATAAAAGATGGCTTTAATGGCGAGCTGGATGAGTTGAGAAAAATAAGCCGTTCGGGGAAGTTCTTTATCACACAGCTTGAAAAAAAAGAAAGAGAGAGAACGACTATTTCCTCACTTAAAGTTCGTTACAACAAGGTCTTTGGCTACTATATTGATGTTACCACGCCCAATTTACGCCTGGTCCCTCCGGATTATATTCGAAAGCAAACCCTGGCTAATTCTGAACGGTTCATCACGCCTGAACTTAAAGAGTATGAAGAAAAGGTGCTTAACGCCGAGGAAAAGATAGCTGATTTAGAGCATAATCTTTTCCTTGATATCAGGGAAAAAATTTCCGGGGAGACAACCCGGCTTTTGAAAATTGCCTCTAATGTCGCTGTGCTGGATGTTCTTTCTTCGCTGGCTGAGTTAGCCGCCTTCCGCAGCTATCATCGTCCTGAGGTCAACACAAAGGACAAGATAAAGATTGTGGAAGGAAGGCATCCCGTAATCGAAGTGGCCAACGCAGAGCCTTTTATACCCAATGATACCTACCTGGATAGTGCAGAAGACCAGATTCTGATCATTACCGGACCGAACATGGGAGGCAAATCCACTTTTTTGAGACAGGTTGCCTTAATCTGTATTCTGGCCCAGATGGGTTCTTTTGTTCCTGCCAAAGAAGCGGAGATAGGTCTTATCGACCGCACTTTTACACGGATAGGGGCTATGGATTTTTTAAGTGTTGGCCAGTCAACCTTTATGGTTGAGATGCTTGAGACTGCCAAAATATTAAACAGTGCCACAGAGAGAAGCTTGATCCTTCTGGATGAGATAGGAAGAGGCACCAGCACTTTTGACGGATTGAGTATTGCCTGGGCGGTGGCTGAGTGCCTCCATGAAAAAGAAGGGGGCAGGGCTAAAACTTTGTTTGCCACTCATTATCATGAATTGACTGAACTCTCTTTAACCTTAAAGAGAATCAAGAACTATCATGTTTCAGTTAAGGAATGGAAGGATGATATCATTTTCCTCAGGAAGATAGTGCCCGGTCCTTCTGACCAGAGCTATGGTATTCATGTAGCCAAGCTTGCTGGAATCCCCCGTTCTGTTGTGGATAGAGCCAAAGAAATCCTCTTTAATTTAGAGAAGCAGGAGCTGGACGACTGGGGTCTGCCGAGGCTCGCTTATCAGTCTCAGAAAAAACGGGATAAAACCCAGTTTCTTTTGTTTAAGGAGGATGCAGAGCAGGAGATGTTAAGAGACATTAAAGAGGAAATAGAAAATTGCGATGTTTCCAATCTGACACCTCTTGACGCTCTGAATTTTCTCAATAAGCTGAGAAAGAAAATAGAGGCCGGAGAGCGAAATAAAGAAAGTAAGGATTAAGGATTAAGGAAGAAGCTCATAGCTCATGGTTTATGGTAAGAAAGAAGGATTAAGGAGTAAGGATTAAGGAGTAGGTTTCGTTCTCATTCGTAATCGTTTTCTTTCTATTCCTCTTCGAGAGGCTCTTCAAGTTCATTGCTCTCTTCATAGGGAGCATCTCCGACTTCTTCTTTTCTCTCTCCAAGGACCATCTCGAATTCTTCTTTATCCTCGTAGCGTCTTATAAAATTCGAAGCCATATCGCTGTAGTACAGCTCAAGGTAATCGCCCTCGATCGTACAGAAGATAGATTTGCTGTGACCTGACTGGAGGTCACCCACTGTTTCCAGTACTTCTGCAGCACCTTTTACAGCGTCTAATGTCAGCCAGCTTGCAATTTCAATTTCTTCCATAAAAGCTCCAAAGAAAATAAATATCAAATTTTACTAAATTGTCAAGAAAAAAATTGAAAATGTTTAAAAAAACCTTAGCCCCTTGACATGTATGAGAATGAACATTTAAATAGAGGAGGAGCAAAAAAATGAAGTGGGATAGATTTACTGTGATGTCTCAGGAAGCCTTTCAGCTTGCTCAGTCTAGAGCAGAGGAACTGTGCCATCAGGAATTGCGGCCTGAACATCTTTTCTG
>DAOUYU010000027.1 GCA_030673995.1 Candidatus Aminicenantota bacterium | reverse complement strand
ATATCCTGATATTTTCGAAATACGCTTTTTCAAGAAAAAATGCAAACAAAAGAAAAAACACTATTGCTAGAGAAGAATTTTTAGAATTTACTAAAAGTGTTTGGAAATTTGATGCAGAGCCAGCAACAAGAGTTAGACATCCTGCTCCCTTTCCTGTAGAGCTGCCTTTTAGATTAATTCAGCTTTATACCTTTGAGGAAGAAGTACTCTTGGATCCATTCATGGGGAGTGGACAAGCAGCTATTGCTGCAATAAAAACAAATCGTCATTATGTCGGTTATGAAATCGAAAAGGAATATGTAAGATTGGCAGAGAGTCGAATAAAAGATTTCACTGAACTTTATTGGTCTGGAAAATTGTTTAAACCTGAAAATAAGTAGATTTACAGCTTAGTTTTAAAGCTAGTGGGAACCAAAGACTAGAAAGACCAACTTTCCCTGAAAGGAAAAGACCGCATAACGGAATCAGCGCCTCAAAAGAGAGAAGGTAGTGTACAATCAAGTTCGCAATTTTGATTTTTTAGACTTAAAATAGGAACTCTTTGATAGGAGGAGGAAATGAAAAACAAAACTAAGGTTGTATTATTTTTTTTATTTCTTTCAGTCTTTATTATGGCTATTTTGTCTGAAGGACAAAAAGCTAAGTGGGAAGGGACAATAGAGGAAAAAGATGGAGTAAAAGTTATAAAAAATCCGAAAATATCTCTGTATGGTGAGATTAATCTTGAGCTGGAGGTAGATTTAACTATCGGAGGAGAAGATGTTGATGAGAATTATATGTTCACGCGAGTCTCGGATATTGAAGTTGATGAAGAGGGGAATATTTATGTTTTAGATTCCAGAGAATGTCGAATCCAGATATATGATAAAGACGGCAAATATCTTAAAACGATTGGCCGGAAAGGGGAGGGACCAGGAGAGTTTCAAAGAGCCGGTAGAACGGCATTGAGCACAAAAGGAAAGTTATATGTTAATGAGTATAAAAAAATTATTATTTTCGGTAAAGATGGTACTTTTGAGAAGAATGTCAATACTGACTTTCACCTCAGTTCTTATCTAGTAACCAAAGAGGAAAAATTTTTAGGATGGTCTCGTATTCGTACAGAAAAAGGGACTTCATTTGATGTTATTCTTATTGATTCAAGCGGGAAAAGGATTGATACAATTTCAAGCTTTCCCGATCCAAGTGTTATCCTGGCAAAAGCTGCTCCAGGGGGAGGAGCTATTAGTGTAATGGGCTCGCCACCTTATAGCCCGGGATTGTTTTTTTGTCCGTTGAGTGATGAGTTAGGAATATACGGATATTCTGCTGAATACAAGCTATATGTTGTTAACTCATCAGGAGAGATTGTCCATATAATAGAAAAAGATGAGAAACGCCAACCTACGTCAAGAAAGGAAGAAAACGAGTACTTAGAGAAAAGGATTGAAAGATCAAAAGGACTAGGAGGGATTCAATGGTCCAGGGGAGATTTAAGGAAATTACATGGATTCGCTAAATACAAGCCTTTTTTCTCCCTGATAATGAATGATGATATGGGACATATCTTTCTTGCTAAGCCAAAGTCGGTTGTAAAAAAAGAAGAGGACACATATTTCGACTTTTTTAACAAGGAAGGATATTATCTCTATAAAATCAAAATACACGAGATAAGTCCAAAAGTAATAAAAAAAGGATGTCTTTATACATTTAGACAAGACGAAGATACCGGCTACTATAAAATTGAAAGATATAAAATTAAAAACTGGGGCCAGATAAAAAAAGGGATCTAATACAAAGCGAGTTTGTTCAGCTCCTCCCAATCTTCATCCACCTGCTTCTGGAATTTTTCTAAAACCCAGGTGTTCTCTTCCTTGAAGAGATGACGGAACCTGCCCTGTGGTTTAAGCCATTCCAAAACCGGTTTTTTCTCTTTGGGTTTGTAGTTGATCTTGTATTTGCCGTTTTCAACCTCATACAAAGGCCAGACACAGGTGTCAAGAGCAGTCTGAAGCAGCCGAACTCCTTGAGACTCATCATATTTCCATTCGGTCGGACAGACACAGAGAACATTCAAGAATGCCGGGCCCTCGATCTCAAAGGCCTTTTTCGCCTTGTTGTATAGATCCTTCCATCTGCCCGGACTGGCTTGAGCAACATAAGGAATGTTATGGGCAACTAAAATTTTTGTTAAATCCTTTCTCCGCTGCAGCTTTCCAGGACTCTGAGTTCCTGCCGGAGAAGTTGACGCTGATGCGCCTAATGGAGTTGCCGAAGAACGCTGACCTCCTGTGTTGGCATAGGCATTGTTGTCATAACATATGTAAACAATATCATGTCCTCTTTCCACCGTCCCGGAGAGAGCCTGGAGTCCGATGTCATAGGTTGCTCCGTCACCTCCAACACCTAAGAATTTTATCTTCTTATCCTGAGGTATTCTTCCTTTCATTTTCAGGGCTTTGTACATGGCTTCCACTCCGGCAATAGTCGACGCAGCATTCTCAAAAGCACTGTGCATCCAGGTCATATTCCACGAAGTCCGGGGAAAAATGGTCGTACAAACCTCAAGGCAACCCGTAGCATTGGCAATGATGATAGGATCTTCAGTTGCCCTCAAAATGATTTTGAAAATAAGAGGGATTCCACAACCCAGACACATTCCATGACCCGGGACCAATCTATCTTCCATGGAGGCTAAATCTTTTAATTTTGCCATTTTCTTCTCCTTTTCTTTACTCTCTCAAATTGATGTAACTGTAAATTTCTTCAACCGTCCCTGTCTCTGCGATCTTCTCCAGCTTTGAGGCCACTTCCTTAAAATGCTCGACTTTGATATCCCTTCCTCCAAGTCCATAAACATAATTCACAATTCTAGGCCGCTCAGCATAATCATAAAGGCCGGAGCGAATCTCGGTGAAAAGCGGTGCCCCAAAAGCTCCAGGACTCGAACAACGGTCAAGAACAGCCACAGCTTTCATCTCCTTTAATGCCTCAGCAATTTTTTTATGGGGAAAGGGGCGAAAAACCCGGGGCTTGAGAAGGCCGACCTTCTTCCCTTCGGACCGCAGCTCATCGATGGCGTCTTTACAGGTACCTGCTGCCGAACTCATCACGACAATACACAACTCCGCATCGTCCATTCTGTATTCCTCGAAAAAGCCGTATTCACGACCGAATTTCTGACCGAACTCCTTCCCTACAGCCTCGATAACCGGGGGAGAATTTTCGATACCTTCAAGCTGGCTTCTCTTGTGTTCAAAGTAATAATCGGTGAAATCTATAGGTCCAACCGTCATTTTATTGCTGGTATCCAAAAGAGGATAGAGAGGCATATATTCTCCCACAAACTTCTTCACTTCATCGTCATCTTCAACTTGAATGACCTCCATGGAATGACTGATGATAAAGCCATCCAGTCCGACTAAAACAGGAGTCCTGACATCTAAATGCTCTGCGATACGAAAAGCCTGTATAAAATTATCATAAGCTTCCTGGCAGTTCTCTGAATAAATCTGGATCCATCCTGAATCCCTGGCACCCATGGTATCGCTGTGGTCACCGTGTATATTAATGGGAGCGCTCATAGAACGATTAACTATGGCCGCTACAATCGGAAGCCTCAGGCCGGCAGCGATGTAGAGCATCTCCCACATAAGAGCCAATCCCTGAGAGGCGGTGGCAGTCATGACCCTCCCCCCTGCCGAGGCCGCTCCGATACAGACACTCATAGCGCTGTGCTCGCTTTCCGGGCAGACGAACTCTCCTGTGATCATCCCATCGGCCTTAAACTTAGCGATAGTCTCAACGATGGCTGTGGAAGGTGTGATAGGATAAGCTGCCAGCACATCCGGGTCTATCTGTCTCACTGCCTCTGCTATGGACTGATTGCCGTTTAGCGTTTTCAGTGCACTCATTTTCCACTCCCTTCAGCGAGCTCCGCCTCTTCTTCAACCATGACTATGGCTTTCTCCTTTGTGGGACACTCAACAGAACACATCCCACAACCTGTACAATAATCATAATTGATTCCTTTGACCTCGCCGTCCTCGACAAGGATGGCAAAATGAGGACAATAAAGCCAGCAAAAAAAGCACTGAATGCAGTGCTCCTCAATGAATTGAGGTTTTTTCCCTGAACGCCAGGTTCCGGTCAAATTTTTCACCGAGTTTCCTGCGTCAAGGTTAATGGTGCCTATTGTAAGTTCTTTCCAAGTTTCCTTTCTCATCCTTCCTTTACCTCCTTGAAAGCTCTATCAATGGTCTGCATGTTCATCTCTACGACCTCTGACCGCAATTTTTTACCAAGAGAAATCCTGATTTTCTCTTTAAATTTTTTAAGATCCATGAGCTCGGTAACCTTTACCAAAGCTGCAACCATAGGAACATTGGGAATAGCTCTGCCCAGCTCATCTGTAGCTATAGTGTAAGCATCCAAGGTATAAATTTTCTTTTCTCCCAATGAAACCCTTTCCCGAATAAGTGAGACATCATAAGTTGTGTTCATAAGGAAAAACGTATCGTCTTTCGCCCCGCTGCCTATATCCACCATGCCTAATAATGATGGGTCGGTCACTACGACAATATCAGGGTAATAGACTTGACTATGAGAGCGAATAGGCTTTTTGCTGATGCGATTAAAAGCCAATATTGGAGCGCCTCTCTTTTCTGCTCCGAATTCAGGGAAAGCCTGGACATATATGTTCTCTTCCGAAGAGAGTACATCGGCCATCGTTACTGCAGCTGTTACGACACCCTGTCCGGCACGCCCATGCCAGCGTATTTCAATTGTCTCTTTCATTTAACCTCCTCTCCTTAAATCTGAAAATTTTTTTATCTGTAAATATTTAAAAGATGGGCTTCTTCCTAAAAAGAACTGCGACTGTGTCATTCTTTTATTTCTGTCCTTCCTTCTAAAGCTTTCCTGATAGTGACCTGATCCGCATAATCAATATCAGACCCAACTGGCAGCCCCATAGCCAATCTTGTCAGCTTGATCTTGAAATCTTTTAAAATTGTCGTCAGATAAACGGCGGTAGACTCACCTTCCACAGTAGGATTAGTAGCAATAATAATCTCTTTGAATTTACCTTCTTTTATTCTTTTTACCAATTTATCTGTCTTGAGCTCATCAGGTCCCACGCCTTTTAAGGGAGAAAGGCATCCCAAGAGAACATGATATCTGCCGTTATAAATCTCTGTTTTTTCTATGGATGAGATATTAAACGGCTCTTCCACGATACACAGCATTTCATCATTTCTGTCCGTGTCGGAACAATAATGACAGGGATCAACATAGGTCAGGCTGTTGCAGGCGGAGCAATAGAACGTGCTTTGTTTAGCGTCCTTTATCGCCTCTGACAGACTCTCTACCTCTTTATTTGGAAGGCCAATGAGGTAAAATGCAATTCTCTGTGCAGTTTTAGCCCCGATGCTGGGAATTTTTTTCAGTTCCTCTATGAGTCGGTTCAGTGGATGTGTTTGCTCAAACATCAAAAGAGTCCAGGTATTTTAAGTCCCAAACCTAAGCTTCCCATTTTCTCGGATACACTTTCGTCGACCTTTACCCCGGCATCGTTAAATGCAGCTAATATCAAATCCTGGAGCATTTCTACATCCTCTTTATTCACAACCTCAGGATCGATCTTAATCGAGATAGGAATTTTTGTGCCGTCGACGGTGACGGTCACCATCCCGCCTCCGCTCGAGCCTTCTATTCTTATCTCTGCCAGCTCTTTCTGAAGTTTTTCCTGCATTTCTTTGGCGCCTTTTAGCATTTTTTGTAAGTTTGGCACACCTTTCATATTACTCTCCTCAAAATCTGATAAATATCCTTTTATTCCTTCTCCTGGCCTCTTTTTATGGGTTTAATCGAAAGCACCCGTGCATTAAACACATTCATAAAGGATTGAACAGAAGGATCCTTTAATGCGGCCTCGATTTCTCTTTCCTTTTTACTACTTTGCTTGACGATCTCTTTGGATACATCTTCGCTCATTTTTTGATTGTGGAACTCTGGTTCCTCCTCTTCTTGCCTTATCGTTTCTTTCTGGATGGTGTTTTCAGTAAATTTTGTCCCGGAGGGATTTTCCATCCCCTTCTTAATATCCTCTATTTCCAGCATGATGCTTTCAAGAGGAGCGATCTTTTTAAAATGGCACAACTTTACCAGAAAAGCCTCCAGGTAAATTCTCGGATGGGAAGAAAACTTCAGGCCCTGTTCCCCCTGTTGAAGGACAACAAGATAGCGGAGTAATTCCTCATGTGAAGCTTTCTCTGCTTCTTCCTGCAAATCATTTATATCCTCTTCATTTAAAGGTAATAAATCTTGTGCCTTCTTAACCGATTTAACGAGAAGCAAATTTCTGAAATGCTGAATCAGCTCTTTATAAAAAAATCGCAGGTCATAGCCATATTCAATAACATTCTCCACTAGCGAGAATATATCACCGGGCTTTTCTCCCAGGATTGACTCTGAAAACTTGAACAGAATTTCTCTTTTAATGGTTCCCAAAATCTCCTTTAAATCTTCGTCGTTTATGACTTCACCAGAGAAGGCAACAGCCTGATCAAGCAGACTTTGAGCATCCCTCAAACTGCCATCCGAAGCTTCAGCAATAAGGCTTAACCCGGATGGAGAGAGAGTAATGTTCTCTTTTTTTGTGATATCCAGCAGATGATTAATGATCTCTTTCTGAGAGATTTTTTTGAATTCAAAATGCTGGCAACGGGATGTGATTGTCGCTGGAACCTTGTGGAATTCAGTCGTGGCAAAAATAAAAACAGTATGAGGCGGAGGCTCTTCCAGAGTTTTTAAAAGAGCATTAAAGGCTTCGCGAGTCAGCATATGGACTTCATCGATGATAATGACTTTATGCCGGCTGTGGATAGGCCTGTACTTTACTCCCTCACGAAGCGACCTCACCTCATCAATCCCGCGGTTAGAAGCCCCATCGATCTCTATAACATCTACAGAATGGTCCTCGTTAACCTCCTTACAAAACTCACATTTATTGCAGGGAGTAGGTGTAGGTCCATGCTGGCAGTTCAAGGCTTTGGCTAAAATTCGAGCAGCAGTCGTTTTTCCTATCCCCCTCATTCCGGAAAAAATATAGGCTTGTGAAACCCTGTCGTTTTTTATGGCATTCTGGAGGGTTTGGACCACGGTTTTTTGGCCGATCATCTCCTCGAAAGTTTTTGGTCTGTATTTTCGTGCGTAAATCAAATAGGTCATTTTATGCAGGTTTTTGGATTCAGGTAAAGGAACCGAGTTCCTTTTCTAAACAATATACTATCACAATTCGCAATGAATTCAAATATGAAATTCCTTCAAAGAAGGACGAAAATAATGTCTGCAGAAGGATATGCCGTCTATGTTCTCATAAACGCCAAGACCGGAAAACCAGAGATTATTCCTGAAGATATTAAGGATAAATACTCGATTTAGTATTCTTTTTATCCGGCCTGAATTATTCATAAAAACTGCCGACACCTTCATTTATCTTCAATAATATTAACATTATAGCCCGGTTTTCAGTAAAATCAAGACTATCACTTTGTTTGTTGTAATAATTCTATCAAATGTCGGCATTTTTTACCCTTCGGGCGAGCCGATCTCACTGCATCGGCTTCGTTGCAGCCCATTCGCAGTAGTTCACTACAGCTTCATGGGCTGCGGCCTTGCCGCTACAGCAATCTCGACTCGTGAATAATCCAGGCTAGTTATTTCTTAATTACTTTTTTTTTCTTTTTTTTCTCTTCCTCGGTTTCCTTCTTATCTTTCTTCTTTTTCTTGGCCTTTTCCACTTCCTTCTTATGCCTCGTTTTTACCTGAGATTTTTCCTTCTCATGGGTCTTCTTCAGCTTGGAGGCTTTTTCTTTGTGTTCTCTATCGATCTTCTGTTTCTCAGCCTTAGTCCTGGCAGATTTTTTCCTCTCTTCTACTTTCCGCTTCAGATCCCTTATTTCCCTTTGCTGGCTTCTCTCTAGATTTGTGACCTCGCGTTTTTGATTATCTCTAAGTCGCCGCTGAATAATTGTCGGTGTCACCTTCTTATCAGGTTTACTTGTTTTGATTCTGGAGATTCTCTCTTGTACATTTTCTCTCTTAACAACCGACTTGGGCTTTACAGCTTTGCTTTTCTTTATCTTGGGTCTGTAAACCTCGAGTCTCCCTGATCCGATTCTTCTCAGCCCTGCCCTATTTGTATCCCTGAGCTCGTGTTTCACAATATTTTTTTTCGTTATTCTCCGGACTCGATCGATGCCAATTCCGCCGTTTATGACTCTATTGTTTTGGACATAAATATTTGTCTTATGGACTGTGTAATTGATGATGGTTACGTTCCTCTCAACAGGAAAGATATGACGGTGGACAGAACGATTCAAAAAATAACCTCCATCCACAAAAACCCAGGAGGAAGAAGGTATGGCAAAGGACAAGCGCCTGATACCGATTCCCGCGGTAAAAGCGACTCCGGGTGGAAGAGGCGCCCAACCTATATAGATGTCACTGCTTCTCCAGGTCACCCAACCTGGCCCCCAGACAACTCCGGGTGCCCAGAACCAGCCAAGTCCTCTATCCCAGCCCCAGCGACCATAATGAAAAGGAGCCCAGCCCCATACAAGTTGAGAGCGCCATGTCCAGCCATAGTCTGTCCAGACCCAATGCCCATTGGTATAGGGACGCCATCCGTAGGAGATATCGTGGGGAATCCATACGTAACCGTGAGTGCGATGGTTCACCCAAATTCCGTAAGGATTGAGATAGTCGTGAAAATAGGAACTATCTAATTCCGGGGCGGCTTCCACGGAAACATCATCATAATACTCCTCTTCCGGAGGATAAGGTTCCTCCAGAAGTGGAAAGTAAAATGCACAACTTGCGGTGAAGATAAGGCTCAAAAAAATCACAAAAAAGTATTTTTTCATCGTATTCCCTCTTTTATGGAAATATATTAATGGGGACAGTATTAATGGGGACAGTCCCCATTTCTTCTTCTGCATAAATAATAATAGAATTGAGATCTTTTTTCAACCCAAAAAAGAAAGGGACGTTCCCTTTTTTCTTATTCGGCCTGTCTAAAGACTTGAGCTATTTTCTTGAAGGCCCAGTTTAGCTCTTTCTGTTTGATAACCAAAGGAGGGGCAAACCGGATGACATGTTCATGGGTTTCTTTACAGAGCAGACCTTCTTCTTTCAAATTCTCACAAAAGCGCCTTGCTCCGCCAGCTTCAGGCTTGAGTTCTATCCCGATCAACAAACCTTTTCCCCTGACCTCTTTGATATGCCTGCTTTTAAGAGTTTTCAATTTCTCCAGGAAGTATTTTCCCTGCTCGGCAGAGTTTTCGACCATTTTTTCTTCTTTAAGAACCTTGAGAGCCTCACGAACCACAGCACAAGCCAATGGATTAGCACTAAAGGTCGAACCATGTTCTCCTGGCCTGAAAAGCCCTAAGATTTCCTGAGGAGAGAGAACGGCAGAGATAGCATAACAGCCTCCACTTAAAGATTTTCCAATAACAAGGATATCCGGCTTTACACCTTCATACTCGCAGGCAAAGAGCTTGCCGGCACGACCAAGACCGGTCTGGATCTCATCAGCAATAAAAAGAACGTTATTTTTTTCGCAGATTTCTTTAGCTGCCTTCAGATACCCTTCGGGTGGTATGGTGATTCCAGCTTCGGCCTGAAAAGGTTCAACCAGGAAAGCAGCCGTATTGGGATTGATTGCCGCCTCCAAAGCTGCCTCGTCACCATAAGGAACAATAACAAATCCAGGCGTAAAAGGCCCAAAATCTTTCCTGTATGAGGGCTCTGTGGAAAAACTAATAACGGTTACGGTACGCCCATGAAAATTGTTGGAACAGGCAATGATCTCGGCTTTATCCTGTGGAACTCCCTTCTTCTGATAAGCCCACTTCCGGGCCGCTTTGATCGCAGTTTCCACTGCCTCTGCTCCGGAATTCATGGGAAGCACCTTCTCATAACCGGTCAATTCACAGAGCTCCTTGGCCAGGATCGGCCATTGATCATTCCGAAAGGCTCGGGATGTCAGAGTCAGTTTATCGGCCTGCCTTTTCAGAGCCTGGATAATCCGGGGATGACAATGGCCATGATTGACTGCCGAATAAGCGCTTAAAAAATCAAGGTATTTTTTGCCTTCAACATCCCAAACCCATATCCCTTTCCCTTTCGTTATAACAACATCCAAAGGGTGATAATTGTGAGCTCCGTATAAATCTTCCAAAACTATGAAATCCTTGATATCCATCTCTTCTCCTTATGGTTTAAGTGCACTCATATCTCCCTCTTTAAGATATAAATTGTGGCGGAGAGGGTGGGATTCGAACCCACGGTACGGCATAACCGCACACACGCTTTCCAAGCGTGCTCCTTAAGCCACTCGGACACCTCTCCACTTCTGTATTGAAGGCCAAAACGTTAGTTCAGAGGAGGACTAAAGTATCAAAATTAATCGAGAAGGTCAATTAACCTGAATTATTCATAACGACTCGTGAATAATCCAGGTGAAATAAGGGTTTTTGAAAAAAATGGAGCAGGAAGATTCAACGATCCCAAAAATAAATATTGATTATATCCTTCAGGAGAGAAGCTCCTGTTCCCCTCGGGTCTGATTTTCCTCCTATCACTGTAATAGAATCCATCGTATCTGTTAAAAAAGTAATACCCTTGTTAGTCCCATCTACACCAAAAAGAGGATGGTCTTTATCGATAAGAGTCAAACTAACCTCAAGGTGAAATCTATCGGCTTCCTTCGAGATCTTACCCAATAACTTCAGAGCCCGGCCTTCTTCCTTTCCTTCATTCAAAAGATGTGACGGAACAGCAGTTATTCCATCCACTTTCACATCAGCCAGAGAGAAATCCGTGTGCAGCACAGCGTTTGAAATGATGAGGATCTTGGAAGCTGTATCCCAGCCCTCAACATCAAGGGTTGGATCAGGCTCAGCAATACCTCTGGACTGGGCTTCTTTTAAGGCCTTCTGATACTCTATCCCTTCTTTCATTCTTGTCAGGATGTAGTTTGTCGTCCCATTCAAGATCCCTTCAATCCGGGAGATCTCTGTCCCGGCAAGGGAATAAAGAGCAACGTCCAGAGTCGGAAGTGCAGCAGCCGTTGCTCCGCTGAACCTCAAATCCACACGGTTCTCTCTTGCTTTTTCTTTTAAGCCGGGAAAATCAACGACTAAAGGGCCTTTATTGGCTGTGACTACGTGCCATCCCCTGTCCAGTGCTTGATGGGTATGGTTGAGGCCGGGCTCACCGTTTTTGATATTGGTCGGTGTGCATTCAACCAGTACTCCAGACCTGATGGACTCGAGTGCTTCTGTCAGGGGAATACCTGATTTCCAATGCGGATTTTCCTGGAATAAGGATAAAGAAGAATATTTCTCCAGAATCTCACCCGGATTCAGAGGGTGAGAGGAATAAAGAGCACCTCCCTGTCTAAAAATGGAATGAAATTTAATGTCAAGCCCGTATCGTTTTCGGCAAAGATCTTCCTTCTCATGTACAACGCGAAGAAATGCTTGACCCACATTTCCAAATCCCATGAGGATGATGTTGACTTTTTTCATTTAGAGAATGACAAATCCCAATTTCTTCTATTTCTTCTTCTTGGCGGTGAAGACTCCGTTGGGCTGAGTGATCTTGGCCTCCTTAACATTTCCGGATTCATCCATTATGAACTCTATGCTGTATCCGGATAAATTCTTCAGGTTAAACACAGTTCCTTTATAGGGGACCAATGTATATTCCGGCTGGCCTGGGACAGCAAGAACGAGAGTCTTCTCCCCCTTTAAAGAAACAGTCGTTATGATTCCTGAAAGCTCATATTCGCCAACGAATTTCTGCAGGAAGCTTTTCTCCGTCATTGCCTTCTCGGGCATCCGGATAAACACAATATCTTTAACTGCTGGCTCCAGCTGAGCGGAAAGACTGCCTATGTTTCCTCTGGCATCGGTGAAAAAAGATACCTTCATCGACCTGTCCATGAGTTCATTATGGAAATCGAAAATATCGTAATGGTAATGTTTCATGGTAAGCGGAATGGAATTAAAAATCCCTTTTAACTGCTCGCCTTCCTTTTTTATGGAAACAACTCCATAGCCCGGATGTTCATAATCTCCGGCATAATCCTCAAGGGAATGGGACGGTTTAGTGTTTAATTTACGGTCTTTGTCCTTTTCCTTTTTGGCTTTTTTTGCCTCCTCTTTTGACTTATCCACCTTCTCTCTGATGCGCTTATTCCAGGGAATCTGAGTAAGCCCGAGCAGACGGTCGTAGGCATTATTAGCAATGATCGGGGGCAGCGGAGTACCGCCCTGATTTGTCAGAATAACAATCCCTATGTTATCCCTGGGCATAAGGGAGACAAGGGCCGTAAAACCATCTATACCGCCGCCGTGGTGAAGCAGGAGATGGCCTCTGTAATTCGTAATAGCCCAGCCCATCCCGTACATGGAGTAAAATGTTTCATCATATTCGTAAGACCTTGAACTCAGCATCTGCGGGGAATGAATCTCCTTGAGATTTGCTTCGGAGATGATCTGCTGGTCACCGATCTTTCCTTTGTTCAAATTGAGCAAAAGCCAGTTGGCCATGTCCATCACACTGGAATTGATCGAGCCTGCTGGTCCGACTGTATCGATGTTCCGGAAAGGAATCTCTATGACTTTATTGTCTTTCTCAAGGTAAGGAAGGGCAAAATTTTTGGATTTTTGGGAATCTTTCACGGAAAAATTGCTGTTGGTCATGCCCAGGGGGATAAAAATGCGATTCCGGACAAATCTCTCCCAGGATGCTCCTGTATTTTGCCCCACCAAATACCCTGCCGTCATAAACATCAGGTTTTGATATTGATAGACCGTGCGCAAATCGGCACTTGGCTCTAAATACTGCAAGCGATCGAAGAGTTCTCGACGGGATGCAGAAGAGTTATACCACATCATATCATGTCGGGGTAAACCAGAGCGATGACAGACTAAGTCCCGAGGTGTCATTTTCTCTGTGGTAAAAGAATCTTTAAGCTTAAAAGTGGGAAGGTACTCTCTTACAGGCTTATCCCAACTCAATTTCCCCTCATCAACTAAAATACCCATCGTTACCGCAGTGAAAGCTTTTGTGCAGGACCCTATG
>DAOUYU010000065.1 GCA_030673995.1 Candidatus Aminicenantota bacterium | reverse complement strand
GCACCGGAAGATTTGACCATCGAAGATAAAGGAACGACGGAAAAGAAAAGAGCAGAAGCGGCTGAAGCCGTTCTTCCTGTTTATACTCTCGACCCAACTATCATCAAAAACACCGAAAAAAAAATTCGTGAATTTTTCAATTCCGGACGAGAATGGATCAATGAACGTGTAACGGCTACAAGAATAGAAAATTTCCAAAACGACATTCAAGAGAAATACGGCTTTGAAATATTCTACAAAGATCTGAAGCCTCTTGAACAGAATAAATTTGCCTCAAGTATTGAGGAGAACCTGATCAGTCTTATCTGGAAAGTAACAAACCAAGGCATTATTTCTTCGAAAAATCTTTTCATCTACGAAGAACAAGAAAGGGGCCTCACCCTGATTCGTCCCGATGTCGAAAAGACTGTACAGATCGATGAAATTCTGGATATGAAAGAAAGTAAAGAACAATTATCCGAGGAAATAAGTCTATTAGACATCCCTAAAAGCGAGAAAGCCGTACTTACGACTCTTTCCCATTTTTTCCTTAAAGAGAATATCACCTACGATTGGAGGGAAACCGAAGCTCGAAGAGAGCAGGAACGCCAGAGTTTGGACACTACTTTTTACACAATAAAAAAGGGGAAAGTGATCCTCCGCAAAGGGGATGAAGTCACAGAAGATGCCTTAAAGACCATTAGAATAATCAATCAAAACCTCCGCGCCAAGCCGAGCTGGCTGA
The DNA here is from genome assembly GCA_030673995.1 of Candidatus Aminicenantota bacterium. Classification (GTDB taxonomy): domain Bacteria; phylum Acidobacteriota; class Aminicenantia; order Aminicenantales; family Aminicenantaceae; genus JAGLWV01. The sequence continues at coordinate 8,199 of DAOUYU010000065.1, read as the reverse complement.
CCAATTTCTTAGGAACATTTCTTCTTTACGGCCTTCTTTTCCTTGTACTCTGGTATTATTTGAAATCGCAACTGAAATTCAAAGAGGCTTTAGCGAATTTCATCATCATGGGTATCATTCTCATCCTCAGCCTTTTCTTTTATAAACTCTCACTATTTCTTTCTGAAATATTCAGTGAAAGCAGCAATATTTCCTTTTTTTCCAATACTGAGAGCTACAAATACGCTTTTCCTTTCCAACTCGGTGTTCTTCTTTTTGCCTTTCTCCCTGTGAGTCATCTTGCTCTGATCTATGCTGTTCTGAACAGTCTGCTGGTAGGCTATCTTTTTAAGGCTAATTTCTATCTAATGGTCTTCAGTTTTATAGGAGGCTTAGCCGCGATTATCGGATTAAAGTTTTATGGAAAGCAAAGCAGAATTTCTGCATTTCGAGCTGGGATCTTTCTGGTCGCCCCTGTCAACACTTTTGTCATCATCACCATTTATCTCATAAAAGAAAAAATGGGGCCCATCGACATTCTTGCCAGCGAACTCTTCATGGGTATCATAGGAGGAATCCTAAGCGCCTCTTTAGCCTTTCTTCTCCTTCCTGTCTTTGAATATTTTTTTGGCCTTCCCACACAAACCAGACTTCTGGAACTTACAAATACAAACCTCCCGATTTTCAAGAGGATGGCCAGGGAAGCTCACGGTTCTCATCAGCATTCCCTGAGAGTTGCCGACCTGGCTGAGACAGCCGCAAAAGAGATTAAACTGGATCCTGTTCTGGCTAAAGCTGCCGGGTATTACCACGACATAGGGAAAATCAAAAGACCAGAATATTTCATCGAAAACCAAACCCGATTCCCAGACATTCACAAAGACCTCAAACCGAGCATGAGCACTCTTGTCATCGTTAACCATGTGAAGGAAGGATTGGAGGAAGCAAAAAAATTGAGGCTTCCCAAAAAAATAAGGGAGATAATAGAACAGCATCATGGAACTTCGCTGGTAAGATATTTTTTCCATAAGGCAAAAGAAAAATATGATCCAGAAATGCAAAAGATTGGAGAAGAAAGCTACAGATACGCAGGGCCTACCCCTAAAAGCAAAGAAGCTGCACTGATCATGCTTGCCGATTCAGCCGAGGCAGCAGCACGGAGTATGAAATCACATACGATCACAAACCTGAAAAAAATGATCTCTGATATCTTCAACGCTTACCTTAAAGATGGACAGCTCGATGAATGTGATCTCTCCATGAAAGAGTTGAGAGCCATCGCATCTTCCTTTCTTTCAACCCTTTTCACAATGCTTCATCCAAGAGTTGAGTATCCTGGCTTTGATTTTGAAATGAAAGAAAAAAAAGGGATTAAAAAAAACAAAAATAATAATGATAGAGATTATAAATCAACAGCAAAGGTATTGGGTCAATCTAAAGACGTTTAAAGATTTGCTGAAAAGATTAATCGAACACTATAGATTAAAAGACCCAGAGGTGACCCTGGTCTTTGTAGGGACAAAAGCCATAAAAAGACTGAACAAACAATTCTTGAAGAAAAATGCGCCGACCGATGTTCTCAGCTTTCCTCTCGGGGAGCGAGGTGCTGATGGAAAATTCTATCTAGGTGATATAGCCATATCTGTTCCCCAGGCATTCAAGCAGTGTTTTCGAGAAAAACATGGCCTGGAAAGAGAGCTGGAGGTTTTGACGATTCACGGTTTCCTTCATCTTCTCAAGTTTGAACACTCTTCCGGAATTGAAGAAGAGGAAAAGAAGATCAGGGATCTAGTACTCGAAGGCTGAAATAGAATTGGAATTATTAAAATGGACTGGATTCTTCTTGAGTTTTCTGGGTACGTTTCTCTTTTCCCTTTTTCATATGTCATTGAGTTCCTTTTCAAAAATATCTCTCAGTCGCTTTCTCGAAGATAAAGAAAAACATTATCGCCTTAAAATCCTCGATATTTATGATGAGATCAAAATTGCCGTTGAATGCATGAGAATTCTTTTTCTCATTGCTTCCCTAGTGTATCTCTTTATCATTTTCCCTCATTGGAGATTCCGTCCACTCTGGTTATTTCTGATTTCTCTGGTCATTTACTTCGTCTTCTTTGACAGCCTGCCGCGCCTTCTGAACTCCCTGGGAAGAAAAGGCATTCTGGGCTTTTTTCTCCCCTCTTACAGGCTTTTCTATTTACTCTCCACTCCATTGCTGCTGATCACAAAAATCAAGCCATCAGCAAAGGAACAGGACGAGCTCCGTGAAGCATCCGATGAAGAGATACAAACCTTTATCGATGAAGCAAAAGAAGAAGGGATTATTGAAAAAGAGGAAGGGGTGCTTCTTAAAAGTGTGGTTGAATTTGGCGATACTATAGTCAGAGAGATCATAACCCCAAGGGTAGATATGGCCTGCATCAAGAAAGATGCCACCATCGAAAACCTGAGAGAGCTGGTTATAAAAGAAAAGCATTCCCGCATTCCTGTCTACAAGGAGAGGATAGACAATATAGAAGGAATCGTGATCGCAAAGGATTTACTCGAATATTCGGAGGATAGGCTCAAGAAAAATTCGATCGAACCGCTCATTCGGCCGGTATATTTTGTCCCCGAGTCCATGAAGGTGGCAGAACTTCTTAGAGAATTCCAGAAAAGAAAACAAAAACTGGCTCTTGTTGTTGACGAACACGGAGGTGTGTCAGGCCTTGTGACCATGGAAGACCTTGTGGAGGAGATAGTGGGGGAAATCCAGGATGAGTACGATAGGGATGAGGTTCAGATTATAGAAAAAGGATCTTTTGATTATGTTGTCTCAGGAGAGGCCGAAATTGAAGAGATCGAAAAGCTTTTTGACATGGATTTTGCTGATAACAGCTACATCACCATTGGAGGCTTGATTACACATCATTTTGGAAAACTGCCAAAGCAGGGAGAACAAATCCAGCTCAAAGGATTATCTCTGGAGATTCTAGAAGTGGACCAGAAGAAAGTCAGGAAATTGAGAATAAGAAAACAAGGCGGAAAGGATTAAGGAAGAAGCTCATAGCTCATGGCTCATAGTAATAAAGAAGGATTAAGGATTAAGGAAGAAGCTCATGGCTCATAGTGAAAAAATGTCAATACAAGGAATGAAAAGCGGAATAGACAGGATAAAATGAAAGTCGGGTATGTGGCTTTGATCGGGCGACCCAATGTGGGAAAATCCACCCTGCTTAACAAAATTCTAGGTCAAAAGGTGGCCATTGTATCCAACAAGCCCCAAACAACAAGAAACAGTATCCTTGGTATCAAGACCACAGAGAAAGGACAGATCATCTTTGTGGACAATCCGGGCATTCACAGGCCTTTGCATAGATTGAACAAACGAATGATGAGCTTTGTCTACTCTGCGCTTGAAACATCTGACCTGATCAACTTACTCATCGATGCCAACCAGAAGTTCGGACACGGAGACCAGTTTGTCATAGAAACGTTAAAAGATATTTCAACCCCCATATTTTTGTTGATCAACAAGGTGGACATCGTAAAAAAAGAGAAGATCCTTCTCCTTATAGATAAATACAAAAGCCTTCTGGATTTTAAGGAGATCATTCCCATCTCGGCTCTGAAAGGTACTCAGCTCGACATCCTCGAAAAACTGATATACGAGCACTTGCCAGAAGCAGAAAAGATTTTCTCCGATGATGAAATATCCGTTCAATCTCAGAGATTCCTTCTATCAGAAATTATCCGGGAAAAAGTTCTCCGCCATGTCGAGCAAGAGCTCCCTTTTGTAACCGCAGTCCATATCGATAACATAGAAGATACAAAATATTCTTCGCCCGGCAAACAGGAAACGAAGAAAAAACAAGGGCATTACATCAAGGCCACAATTTTTGTCGAAAGGGAATCCCATCGAAGAATCGTCATCGGCAGACAGGGAAATCGAATAAAGGCAATAGGCACTCAAGCCCGCCTGGAATTAGAGCAAATTCTAGGCACACGGGTCTATCTGGATTTATGGGTAAAGGTCAAGGAAAAATGGCGTGACTCGGCAAATGTCCTGGATCTCATCGAAGGACAATAAGACAGCAGAGTCAGACCTTTCAGACATTTATAATTTAATTTTTATTGCCATTGCGAGCAACCAGTTAAGAAAAAGGGGACAGATCTACTTTTTCTGTTGATGGAAAAAGTTGCCTGTCCCCTTTTTCAACACCATGGCAATTTAAATTGTCATCTGAGCGAAAGCTTTGACAACTCCCCCTCGCTAAAGCGCGGGGATTCTCCAACTTATACCCCGAGGGGCTTTCGTGTTTGGAGTTCCTGCTTCCCGGTGGCGACCAACGTCTCCACTCCACAGGCTGATACCGAATGTCCTTCGGCCAACATAAGGTATAGCAGCTTGCGATACAAAAAGCAAGAAAAATTTGCGCCTTATATCCCCATTGCTAAAGCAAGGGGCTTTACGGCTTTGTCTGGTAACCTTTTCTCTGAAAACAAGTATTAATTAACGTGAATAATTCAGGTAAATGAAAATATCTATTTAAACGGAGGAAAGGATGAAGAAAATCTTATTAACTCTAGGTGTCTTATTATGCTTCGTAACCGCTCCTTTGAGTTCCCAGGATACCATCGAGGGAACCTGGAAAGCAAAAGTCAGAAAAGAAAGAATCGAGATGCGGATGTCCATCCCGGATAACAAAGATTTTTACGGGGATTGGAATTACTGTGAGTATTATAAGAAAAGTGATTTTTCGGGTTTACAATTCGGGAAGGATCACACGTTTAAACTCACCCGTAATGCCGGAACCATCTCCTTTCAGGGCAAATTCTCAGGAAATTCGGGCTCTGGACAGTTTTCATTTCAATCCGATAACAAATTTAAAAGATTCCTCACGAGCAAAGGCTTCGAAGGCATAACCGACAAAAAAATGCTGGTTTTATGCTTGAACGATGTATCCAGACAATATGTCGAGGATTTATTCAAGCTTAGCTATTCTGGTATATCTCTATCCAAGCTCATATCATTCGCCATCCACGACGTTTCAATCGACTACATAAAGGATATTCATGCTTTAGGGTACAAGGATATCAGCCCATCGAAACTGATCAGCTTCCGCATCCATGGAGTCGAGCCCGAGTATATCAAAAAGCTTCATGGCCTTGGATATTCTGATATATCTCCATCTAAGCTTATATCCTTTGCCATCCATGGCGCCTCTGTTCAATACGTTAAGGACATGAACTCATTAGGCTTTAAAAATATCGAGCCTTCGAAATTGATCAGTTTCCGTATCCATGGAATTCGAAAAGATTTCATTAAAAGCCTTCGTAAGCTGGGCTATTCCGACATCTCTCCATCTAGAATTATTTCTTTTTCCATACATGGAATTTCAAGCAAGTTTATTAGAGAGATTCAATCTCTCGGTTACAAAGATATCTCTTCATCCAAGCTGATCAGCTTCCGCATCCATGATGTAGAACCCAAGTATATAAAGAGTGTTCACGACCTGGGCTATTCTGAAATATCTCCGTCCAAACTCATCTCTTTCGCCATTCATGACGTGTCTCTTGATTTCATCAAAGACATTCACTCCTTGGGATACAAAGACATCTCCCCTTCAAAATTGATCAGCTTCCGCATCCATGGAATCGATAAGAAATACATCAAATATGTTCAGGATAAATGGGAAAGTAAACTCTCACCCGAAAAGATAATTAGCCTTAAGATCCAAGGTTTCTAGAAAAGATTCAAAAGTCCGGCTCTTTCCATATTGACATAATCCTGAAGAGATGCGAAAATCTCAATTCCCCTCTTTACGGTGGGTGTAGCTCAACTGGTTAGAGCACCGGACTGTGGATCCGGAGGTTGGGGGTTCGAGACCCCTCACTCACCCATACCCTTTTTTCTTAGAGATAATAAGTAAATCCTTGTAAGATGAATCCAAAGACCAGAAAACTATATTTTTAACTGGACCAGTTTTTGGGGCATGCCCAAGATCATGAAGCTCTAACTTTGCATGTGTAACAATAAATGGGGGCAGGTCACAAGTGTTCTTTATTAATCACTCAAGTCCCTTTATTTCTTCTTGTACAACATCATCATCTACCCTATCAGTTTTCTTAGCAAATCCGGCTAATAAGCACATGTCACAAAGTCGATTTATTCTCCTTGGAATGCCCCCGGAGTAACTAAAGATTGAGCTAATAGCTTTCTCGGCAAAGATTGGCTCAGTCTTATTTGCTACTGCTAAACGATGGATAATATAATTCTGTGTGTCTTCTGCGCTTAGACTACCTAAGTAACACTTGACGCTAATTCTTTGCTCCAATTGTATGTTTTTATCAATCTTCTGTTTTAGCTCTGGTTGACCCACAAGAAGTAACGTCAAGAGAAATCTATCTTTAAGTTGAAAATTTAGAAGTAGCCTTAGCTCCTCAAAAATATTGTCGTTATCTATAGTGTGTGCCTCATCTATGATAATTATGGTTTCCTTCCCATTTCTCATGTTGTTTAATAATATATCGTGGAGAATGTTTAAAACATCTGCTTTTCTTATGGGTGGTTCTGTAATGCCTAAATGATGAACAATCATTCTTAAAAGGTCGACATCATCAAGTCGTGGATTAGCTATATTAGCAGTCTTATATTTCTCACCACTGAGTTGTAGTAAGAGAGTTTGGGCTATAACAGTTTTCCCGCATCCAAATATTCCGGTCAGCATTCCTGCCCCAAGTCCCTCCTGAATAGTATAAATTAGGCGAGTCAAGGCTTCTTGGTATTGGGCGGAATTGTAAAGAAATCGCGGATCAGGGGTACTGAGGAACGGTTTCTCGCTCAAACCCCAATATTCTTCATACATTTAAAACTCCCTTCTTATCCCACAGGTATGAGAGCTGAGTGAGCATCTTTGTTTACATTTACCCCTCCAACCATCGTGAGAATTATAAATCACGACTCAAAAAGATGTCAAGGAGGGATTGAGAGTGTGGGATATGTCCCTGAAGCTGTTCAAGGCGTCCAAATATCCGGAAATTACTACTTCTTCAGGGCTTCTGTGTTGACTACGTTTTGAGGCGTTTTGCCGCCAGCCAAATCGATTATGCTCTGCGCGGTAAGCTCAGCCATTTTTCCTCTCGTCTCTATTGAGGCAGAGGCAATGTGGGGTGTAAGAATCAAGTTGTCAAAGCCCTTGAGCTGATGAGGAAATTTATGGTCACAGGAGATCTCGGGCTCACATTCAAAAACATCCAAAGCAGCCCCTGCGATTCTCTTGTTTTCCAAAGCGTCGATTAAGGCGTTCTCATCGATGATCGAGCCTCTTGCCGTGTTGACAAGGATGGCACCTTTCTTCATGAGCTTAAATTCATTAAAGCTGATGAGATGTTTTGTGGAAGACAGGAGCGGCACGTGGATAGTGATAAAGTCTGCTTCTTTGAGCAAGGTTTCCAAGTCCGTATCTTCAGCGTTATATTCTTTTTCGAACGCCTCATCCTTGAATTTGTCATAGTAAAGGACTTTCATATCAAAGCCCCTTACGGCTATTTTGGAGACGGCCTTTCCGATTCTTCCTAACCCGATTATACCCAATGTTTTTCCGTTTAAATCCATCCCGAGAAACAAAAGAGGGCCCCAAGCCCTGTATTTTCCCTGCCGTGTGTACTCATCTGCCTCGACAATTCTTCGAGCTGCCGCGATCATCAAAGCGAATGTATGCTCAGCGACTGTTTGTGTGAGTACGCCTGGAGTGTTCGAAACCAGGATCCCTCTTCGTGTTGCAGCATCGATGTCAATATTATTAAATCCAACCGCATAGTTGGCGACGATCTTCAGGTTTTCTGCGGAGGACAAGACTTCCTCATCCACTTTGTCTGTCAGCAAGCTTAAAAGAGCATCTTTGTTTTTGACTTTTTCGATGAGTTCCAGCTTTGTCAGAACTTTTTCTTCATCCTCGTTCACATCGACATCGAAGCCAGCCTTCTTTAACATCTCAGTCCCGATTTCCGGAATTTTCCTTGCAACAAAAACTTTGAATTTTTCCATGATGATCACCTTTCTCCTTTCATTTTCAGAACTTCTTTAACAGCCATGCCCAACGGTCCGGCAGTGTGCCCTGAGCCTGCTTCTGCAAGCATATTGATAATGTCCCGCCGGATTGTATCTGCCATAATTTTCAATCCCTTGGTGTCTTTAATTTTAGGTTCCATTTTTATCCTCATTTCAAGCTAATATTT
>DAOUYU010000053.1 GCA_030673995.1 Candidatus Aminicenantota bacterium | reverse complement strand
TTATCCTTATCAACATGGCGGCGCTGATATTCGAAGGGAGAAGACGAGAACTCTTCAATAAAATAACGGCTGGCTCCGATAACCTCGTACAGTTTATATTTCTCAATATTTCTGTTGTCCGGATTAGTCTGCCAGGAAAGGTAATGTATATATTCACGGTAGAACAAAGCTTTATTCTCCTTTGTTTCGCCGGTGAAATTCAGAGGAGCATATATCGGAGGCGAGATGAAATTAAGCGTTACTCCAACCTCCATGGGGCTGTTTTTTGCTTCCGGACTGGTAATCTTAATTGTTCCGGTATAGATCCCCTCATCCAATGATAAGTCACTAATTTGAACTGTTATCTCAGCTTCTTCCTGAGAGGCTAAGCTTCCGCTGAGTGGAGTCACAGTCATCCAGCTCTGGTCTACGCTAATGGTAAATGTCAGGGGTTCCTCTCCAACATTCTTTACTATTAAAGTATCAGGGTCTGGCTCCTCACCATCTACAGTGAAAGATAAAGAATCTGGGGTCACCTGGAGAAAGGGATCTGGCGGGAATGCAGGTATCTTTTCATAATAAATATCTCTTTCTCTTCCTGATACATAGTCATCATAAACAAAGTGTGCATAACCTGCATCATCGATCCAAACTTGTGGATAATCAGGCTTATAAGCTGGATATAACTCAACCGCTTCGCTCCAGTCGCCTCCGGGAGTCTTTTTCGCATAATAGACAGATTTTCCGGAAGCAGACTCCTGAACCCAGCAGGCAATGAGAACATTATTATTATATCTCATATCCCCAAACTGAAGTTCTGCATGAGTACTCGAAATAACCTCTGCCCCTTTCCAGTTTCCATTTTCCTGAGATATACAAAAAAAGTTTCCGGTCCGAGTGCTGAAGGCAACATGGGAATCATTATTATCGTCAAGTTCAAGAGCCGGGTAATACCCCAATGGATAAATGGTCGTGGGGGAAATGCCTGCCCAATAAGTACCTCTTTCTCCTTCCATATATTGAAGTCTCCATGGAGCATATAATCCAACTCCTACCATGCAAACCATATGGACTTTTCCATCTTTAACTCTAAAAGCAGGGTGGGTCGTCTCATCATAAGGATGCCAAGTTAACCTTTCATAAGAGGGAGGCCAATCTTCGTCGAGTTTCTTGGAATGCATGACAATATCAGAGGCATAGGGATCCACATGCTCGTGGAACCAGCATATGTATACTCTGTCACCGTCAACAGATATTCTCTCCCACGCAGAATTCTCGGGACTGTTATAAATCATGGTATCATCTTTCCAGCCAGTGTCAGGATCATAAACCGCATGATAAATCTCCCGAGAAAATCTTGTATATCCGTCTGCCCAGGCTAGATGAAAATTTCCTTCAGAGTCAATGTCAAGTTGCGGGCTCCAGACAGTCTGTACTGTTACGTTTACATTTTTGGCCCCTTCCCAACCATAGCCTTTATTAACGTTATACCAAACAGTACCGCTTTCTTCTCCCCAAAGGCCCTCACACCAAACAACCAGTATGACTCCATCTTGATTGACAGCTATTGCAGATTTGTGCGAATCTGGTCCAGTCCAGGATATATTCTCAAGACTGAATAGGTTTGGAGAAATTAAAATAAATGCCAGGATGCAAATCGGAAAAAACTTTTTTAGACTCATCCTCCCTCTCCTTGTGGAAAATTTAGTTTCTTATACTATCCTACTCAAAATGCTTTGTCAATGACTACGAAGGCAATTTTTGAAAACATGCTTGTTTTTCCTATTTTGTTTTGCTTTCTGCAACAAACTTCAATAAACTGCTATATTAAAGAAATTATAGAAAGGAGTTTTCCTTGAAAAAAATAGCTGTTTTTTTCTCAGTATTGACTTTATATTTTCTCATAGCCTTGCTCGCAGTCACTTATTTAAAAGATCAGAAAATCTTAGTTATCAAAGGAGGAACCCTTATCGACGGCACTGGGAAATCACCCGTTGAAAATTCAATCATCATAATCGAACAGAAAAAAATAAAGGCCGTCTCTCAGGCAGGAAAAATCCACCCACCTCTATTTGCCAGGACCATTGACGCCAGAGGAAAATTTATCATTCCAGGTCTTGTCGATATGCATGTCCATTTTCTCAACGAATCATTCTCTGATCTATTCCTTTTAAACGGAGTGACTACAACAAGAGATATGGGAAATAATATCGACTTTATCATTACTCTTCGAGATAAAATAAATCAGGGAATTCTCCAGGGCCCGAGTATTTTTGTATCCGGGTATCTTATAAACAACAGAAAGATTCCCTTCGGGGCAAGCCAATACACTGCAGTAGTAAAAAACCCAAAAGAGGCAAGAAAGATTGTTGCTCTATTGGCAAGAAGAAAAGTGGACTGGATTAAAATCTACATGACTCTCCCAAGAAACTTAGTCCGTATAATCATTAAAGAAGCCAACAAATACAAGATTCCGGTGGCAGGACACTTGAGAAGAGTGGATGCCGAGCTTGCAGCCCGATGGGGGATAAAAACCCTGGAACATACTACAGGAGTTTCTGAAGCCCTTCTGGGAGAGGAAAACTTTGAAGATGCTCCACCTCTTTGGACAATATCCAATAAAACCTGGCTTCATGTAGATCGCACAAAATATGAAGGCCTGATAGACCTTTTTCTCAAAAAAAATGTCTATATCACAGCCAATCTAACGCTTTATCAAGGCTTAAGTTCCACCCCTGATGAACTTAAAAAAAATCCCCATATCAAGCTCATGCCTGAAATTTTTCAAAACGGATGGAAAAATTATCTTTCTCGCCGTTTCCTTGAGCTCACCAAGGATAGAGAAAGCTGGAAAATCACTAAAAAAAAGATCGAAGAATTTATAATTCTTTTTAAAGAAAAAGGCGGCAAAGTTCTTACCGGAACAGACACTCCATGGCCTTACCTCGTTCCTGGATTTTCGCTTCATAAAGAATTGGAGCTACTTGTGGAAGCAGGCTTTTCTCCGATGGAAGCTCTCCTGGCTGCTACTAAATACCCCGCAGAAGCTCTCAATCAGGAGAAAAATCTAGGCACACTCGAAGAAGGAAAAATTGCAAACCTGATTCTGTTGAATGCTAATCCTCTCGATGATATCCGCCAAACGCAAAATATCGATATTGTTGTTAAAGACGGAATAGTCATCCAGAGAGAGAGACTTTACCGCTCTCTTCTTAAGCGCCAGAAATCTTCCCAATGACTCAGTAATACAGCTTGTCTAAGTTTTTTTGAGTTTGTCTAAGTGAAGAAACTGCTATACTGCCAAACTGCCCTACTGTGAATGGTTAATGGTAAATAGTGAATGGAAAATAGTTAATAGCTTTCTTGCCTTAAACCTTCAACATTAAACCTTAAACAATTCTTAGATTTAAGTTGGTCTCCCAATCTCCCCCTCTCCCTGTCTCCCTGTCATTCCTTATATATATTCTCTTAAGTGGATGGTTAATGTTTTTTAAGGGTAGAGGAATTTCTTTCCTTCAGGGCTTTTCTTTCCGAACTAACAACATTCGAAACACTCACAGATCCTGAGGTTTCTGCTTTTATGCTCTCTCTGCCAGCGTCATCGACACACGTAACGGCATAGCAATACTTATCTCTTTCTTCCTTGCTTGAAAAGCCATAATCATAGTAATTAAACACGTTCGATCCTACCTTATCAACATAAACATAAGCTGAAATCGGCTCTGAATGTTCTTTTCTAAAGATTGAGTAATATAGGATATTGAAGAGCCCATCGTTTTTAGAGTTCGCCTGCCAGTCGATTCTGCTTATATAATTCTTTACCATCAACCCCTCATGGTCTGTTCTTCTAAGCCGTACATTGGTCGGAGAATATGGATAAGGAGGAAGTACTACCTCAAACTCAACATTTATACTCTGAGGGCTATTCTCAGCACCTGAAGCTGTAATTTTTATTACACCCTTATGCTTGTCGATACCTAAAGAAGAAACATCAGCCGAGACAGTTATAGTATCCCACTCTCCTGTGGAAGAGCCTTGTGCGGGCGATACCTTGAGCCAACTTTTGTTGGACGATATTTGATAATTCAGAGTCTGTGCTCCGGAGTTTTTGATTTTAAATGTCTGGGAGTCAGGGTTATCTCCCCTAGCAAAAGCAAAAAAGTAAAACGAGGATCTATTGAGCTGACTGTAAGGGCTTTTTTTCTTTTCAATTGTCAAAGACACGCTTATCTTTACCGGGCTGTTATAAGCATCTGGAGCAGTAATGGTTATCATTCCGCTGCGTTTGCCTGCTTGAAAATTTTCTGCATCCACTACAACGTTAATCGTATCCCACTCTTCTGTGGCCGTCCCGCTTTGGGGAGAAACAATCAGCCAGGGTTTATCGGAAGAGATCGTGTAATCCAACGCGTCTCCTCCATAAGATTTTATCTTAAAAGTTTGAGGATCAGGACTTTCACCCTCTTCCATGTCAAAAGTAAGAAAAGTCTTGTCAACTTCTATGAAAGGAACACCGGGATCAGCAAGTAAGACCTTAGTATAGAAAATATCTTCTTTCCCTCCTGCTCCCTCAGCTTCCCAGACAACATGGGCATAACCTTGATTATCAACAGCCAGTTGAACATGCTTATTGCCATCTCCCAATGTATCTTCAGGCGAGACCTTTACAGGAGGCGCCCACTGGCCGCCAGTAATTTTGTTGGCAATATAAACTGACCACGCTCCATCTCTTTCCTGAGTCCAGCCTGCAACAATATTGTTGCTTATGCATCTGATATCCCCGAACTGAAGCGGGGCGTATCCGTTCGATATGACCTGAGGCGACCCCCAGGTCCCGCCTTCCCGCGATATGCAGAAAAAATTCCCGCTCCGGTTGCTGTAGGCGATATGTACATTTGTCATGCCATCAAGAGCCATGGCAGGATAATACCCTAAGCTGACAATTGCATTGGGACTACTCCATCCCCCTCCTGATTTTTCGGAAAAATAAAGTTTCCATCCCCCACTTGCCCCCTCCATATATGTAGCGTAGGTATGGCCGCTGCGGGCACGAATAGCAGGATGGATGGACTCCAGGCTGGATCTTCGCGAAATATTTTCATAACTGCTGGGCCATTGTCCTCCCTTATTTTTATGCATGGTAACAACATCAGAGATATCGGGGGAGTTCAAATATTTGTGGTACCATATGATATGGATATCATTATTGCTGTCGATCGCCATCTTATTCCACGCGGAATTGTGAGGACTATGGTAAATCCTCTGGCTGCTTGCCCAAGTGCTCCCGTTATAAAAACTGTAGTATATGTCCCTCCCCGTGCTTCCATATCCATCAGCGAATGATATGTGAAAAGTACCAACTGAATCTACCTCCAGCTGATTACTCCACGCCCATTGACTCACTATGCCAGAATTCGTCTTTCCAGACCACTGGCCGGTGCGGTAAATCCTGTAATACATCTGTCCAGGTGCTCCCCACTCGGTCCAGACCACCATTACTTCTCCTACAGAATTAACAGCAACAGCTGGCCACTCTGACTTGCTCGAGGACTGCGACATGTTTATAACCTGACCAGAGAGGGAAAAATGCATTAAAGCCAGTATGAAGAAGAAAAAAATGGGAAACTTCCTAAAAATCATGTCCTTTCTACAATTTAGTCGAATCATGTTCTTAATCCTTGCACGCTTTTTACTTAAAAAAATAATTTATCGGAAAACCTGTAGAGTATCCGGATTATAACCACTTCAGATCGCTGTTTTTATAACAGAAAACCAAATAATTGGCAATCACCTTTAGAGGTGATTTTTAAGAAAATCTTCATCCCTTGTTTTATCGGCTCAGGCGGCTTTTAATTGGATTTTCTTTTCAGAGAACCTTAGAAGATCTCTCTTCTCGAACCACTGTTTCTTTACATTTTCGAGTCTTCTACCAGTAAGAATCATTCCAGAAAAACCTGACTTTTTCTTAGAGCGAAAGATTAGATGCCAAAGAGAATTCTTTTCTGGCCTCCTGATAAAAACCTTCTTTTTTGTAAGCTTCAACAAGGAGGAAGTTTATAAAGTACCTTCGAGGATTAAGTCTAAGGGATTTTTTATAGTCCCACTTATTTCTGCTGATGACTATTTCTGTCAGTAAATTTCGGAAAATTTCTTTAACTTTCTGACTGGACCTTCTCTTTCCAACACATATACTTCTTTATCTTTATCCTCATGCTTATTGACGGCATATATGGAATAATCTTGATTCTCAAAGGATAGGTTTAATGCGTAGGTTTTAAAATATTTTTTTATTTTTGTCCCGCCTATATACGAAAAGCAATCAATCTTGTTATTCTCATTTTTTTTCACTAGGGTGAACTCTCTTTTATTTCTCACCCATACATGAGAAACCTTATATTTATCTAAAACATCAGCATTGATAACTGGATCTAAAAAGAAACGGTGGATATCATTCTGTCTTTCTTTTATCTGGTCGGTTGTCAAATGGAAAGTTAGATAGGAATGGGGCGATTGATCTAAAACTACTCTCCTGTCCACAAAGTAGCACACATGGGCTGTATTGGAGCTATGGATAACCACACCCTCTTTTTTTGTACATTCATTGAGCCATGTGCACGCCTCCATATAATAGCTATCAAATACTTTTTGCTGGGGAAAATGAACTTTTGCCCATAAAAAGTGAATGACATTCGGGATGCTGAGAATGATGACGACAGATAAAACAGCGATTCTTAACAATCTCTTTTTGGTTTCAAGGAAAAAGACAAGTCTTTCTGACCAGAAAAAAATTAGAATTATAACACTTAAATAAAAGACATAGATATTGGTCCAATTCCTCGGACGGCCTCCCAAGGATGGAGAGAAAACAAAGAAATAAATGATTCCGATAAAAAAGAAAAAAATTAAAAAAACCCTCATCCTATCAAGCTTCCGAAAGATGAAGAATTTCCTGAACAACCCAGGAAGGGCGAAAGAACTGAGTCCGAAGCTCCCAAATAGAAATCCCACAAAAATGGGAACAGCGAGCAGGATATTGGTCACAGTCAGATGAGCATGTCGAGTTAATCCACCCCATGCCTTTCCTAAAAATGACAGCTTCAAATCAGCCAGCGAAAATATTACCCAATTATTAAATCTTACGCCCGGTACATATTGAGGGCCATTTTGATTATGGAAATATGCCAGGAGGACTAAAGGGCTCAATATCAATCCGGTCAAGAGAAGCGCCTTGATGGTGGATGTCTCTCTATGCAATCCTAGGTGCACCACCCCTGATAGGGCCAATGCTCCAAGAATTGGGGCAGCATATGTCATCTTATAATCGGTGATAGCCGCCAATAAAAAGCAGGCGAGTATCAGCCATGAAAACTTACGGAATTTTAAATACATCCATAGACAAAAGAATCCAGCACATAAAATGGAGATGGAAGGTAAAAAAGAATTCAAGCTCAAAAGATCCAGAAAGTAAAAAGAATAAAAAATCTTTCCCCAATAAGATGCATAATCCGTAAGAAGGCCACCAATATAACCAAACCCTCCGCTCCCAAACACAACCAGAAAAATGCCCAAGAGAGCTGCTTTATCTGAGCGCATCCATTTTCTGGAAAATATAAATACGGTCATCAAAAGAAGAGCAAAATAAAAAGTCATCGTTAGACGGTGGAGCAGATCGAGCACGCCAATGTTGAGATGTTTGTAAAACAAAGACACAAAAATATCCATGCCATGGTGATAGCTCAAAGAAAATCCGGCTGCAAATGGCATCTGGGGTGGAATGCTATGCGAAAGCTCCCGAACCACAGCATTTCTGACAAATCCATCCAAATAATGCATGTTTAATCGTACAGAACCATCCTTCTGAATAATGCCATTCCTGTAATTGTCCAAAAAAAGCACACACACAACAAAAATGGCTATGAGAATAAAAACAATTCCGACCCAGGTGATAGAAAATGCAAAATCCTCTTTCTTTGGCGGATTTTTGATGATTTTATATAAAAAGACGATAAACAGGGCCGCCAACCACATGATGAACAACAGCCAAAAATTGATGATCCCGGAAATTCTGTAAACCAACGTGCTGGAGGTCATGCCTAGAACTAGAGAAAGCGTGATCGATTCTAATCTGGAAACTTTTAACTTTATCAGCCAAACGAAGGCCTGACCCGGGACATAGACAATAAAAAAAATAGCTAAAAGAAACTTGCCATAGTCAACCAAACTCAGCCTGAATAGCTGAAAGATGAGAGCAAAAAAGGCAACGAAGAGGATCAAAAAGAGAAAAAAGGCTTTTGCCCCGTATCTTTTTTCAGAACTTTTCATTTCATCCTGGTTTCATTTTTAATCTTTTCATGATTTGAAGCAAGGAAATTTTTTTGGAAGGAGTTACCATATAAATCTTTTCTGTTGACAAATCAAACAAGGATTCTTAGGATTATTTAGAACAAAAATGAAGTTAATCAAGGTCATATTTGGAATATTAATCATTCTGATGATTTCTCTCTGTGTTTTCCATTTTTTATTCAACCAGCATAAAAAAGAAACTTCCAATAGGCCGGATAAAGTTCTTTTAATCATAGTAGATACCCTTAGAGCTGACCATCTCGGATGTTATGGCTACCAGGGGGCAGATACAAAAAATATCGATAATTTTGCAAAATCCGGAGCATCGTTTTCTCAGGCCATAAGTCCCATTCCTGAAACTGGACCTGCTGTAAGTTCTATACTGACCTCTCTATATCCTTATAACCATGGGGTAAGAGAAAATACAACTCCTCTCCCACGTAAGAATCGTACTCTTGCTGAGATATTGAAAAAAAAGGGATTCCAAACTGCCGCTTTTACAGACACATTTCCTTTTCGCATCCTTCGTATCCTGCAGGGATTCGACTCTTTTCACAAACGTGTTCCGGTTAGATCTTCGGAAAAAGAGGCTGTTAAGGCTGCAATAGGAGAACCTCTTGCTTGGTTAAAAAAGAATAAAAATAAAAAAACTTTTGCTCTCATTCACTTTTATGACCCACATATGCCCTACACTCCCGTAACTTTAAGCCAAAGGACTCAATCCATAAATTATCAGGGGTCCTATACGGGTAAATTTGGACCTCTTCTGCTTTTATGGGGGAAAAAATCCACTATAAATAAAAAAGATATTGCCTATATGACCTCTCTCTATGATGATGAAGTTAAGTTTGTCGACAGATGTGTAGGGATTATCCTGGATGAGCTGAAAAAATTAGGATATTACAATAAAACCCTGGTCATCATAACAGCTGATCACGGAGAATCCTTAGGGGAACATGATTATTACTTTAACCACGGCGACTTCCTGTATGAAGATCAAATCCGTGTCCCCCTGATCATGAGGTTCCCAAATATGCCAGAGAAAGGAAAGATCATAAACGCTCAGGTGAGAACGATTGATATCATGCCCACCATTCTCCACATACTGGACATCGATTATAAAGGCCCCCAGGACGGTGTCAGCCTTCTGCCTCTTATATGGGGAAAAAAGAGACTTTTAGCCACTCGACATGCTTACAGTGAGAGTGATTCCATCCACTTTAGAAACTTGAATAACAGAGGTTTTATAGAAGGAAATAAGGGAAAACATGTATCTTTGAGGAAGGATGGAATGAAGCTAATTTATGTTCCTCAAAGACCGGAAGGAGAATTTGAACTTTATGATCTTGCTAAAGACGCTTTAGAGCTGTCGAACCTTATAGAAGAAAAACCTGAAATAGCAAAGGAAATGAAGAAGGCTCTGTTCGAATGGATGGTGAAACAAATGAAGTCGAAAAGTAAAAAGGAGAAACTTGATGAAGAAGCTAGGAAAATATTGGAATCTCTTCATTATATTCATAAATAAAATATCTTTTCCTCCAGATTAAGCATAATCGCATGATTGATCCTTCAATTGTAGTCTTGCTTTGTTTTTTCTCGCAATTGACCATGATTTTTTTCCGTGATGTGTGTTATAAAAGAATGTCTGGCGACGAAAATCAAATAAAAATGAAAAAAAGCAAACGAAAAGCTTTAGGCCAACATTTTCTTGTTGATCGAATGGTCCTAAAAAAG
>DAOUYU010000150.1 GCA_030673995.1 Candidatus Aminicenantota bacterium | reverse complement strand
AATAGAAAACGTGGTAAGAGCGGTCGATACTGATTATAAAAGAGTTCATGCGTACACATCTGCACGCGAGCTTGCTGAGAAAAAATTAGAGGCGGAGGGGGCAAAACTCAAAGCCGGACTCAGCAGCAACTATTTTGTCCTGACGTATCAGAGGGATTTAACCCTTGCCCGTACTGCCGAGCTCAGAGCTCTCATTGATTATAATCTCTCTTTGTCCCAACTGGACAAGGCTCTGGGAATAACCCTCAAAAACAGGAACATCAGAATTTCTGATGTTGGGTCAGGTCTGAGTTATTGAGTGTTCAAGATTGAGCGCTGATAACTTAGAATGAGTAATAGATAGTCAATTTCAATTGACGAATGAATAGAGAAGGAGATTAGAAAAATGAAACGTTATGTAAAAATATTGGCAATTGTAACTCTTTTTATCTTTTGTGGCAATTTTATTCACTCCCAGGAATCTCAAACATTAAGGCTTCTAGCCCTGAAAAAAGCGCAGCTTCGCCTTCAGGAGACCAGAGGGGATTTTGAAAGAGCTTTAAAATTGAAAGAGGAAGGATTGATCTCAGAAGAAGATTTTTCCCGGACAAGGACTGCTCATCTACAAGCCCAGGTCAGTTATCAGGAGGCACTATTCAGTTTTTTAGGAAGTGAAGCGCGTATTTCAGTAGCATCTGCTGTTAAATATCAAGACAAAGCAGGGAAGAAATATGTTCGGGTCTCCCTTCACTATTCTTCAAAAGAACTCAAGGAACTTTCTAAATTAAACATAAGTGCCGAAGACCTTTTCCCCCTGGATTTTTTAAAGGAGATTAAAGATGTTTACGTTTCTTTAAGGTCAGAAGGGAAGATCATCTCCAATCCCTATGAAAAAAGAATTTCATCCTTACCCCTTGAAGCAGAAAGAGAAGTCAACTTCCAGCTTTTAAAGGATGTCGAGAGCTTAGATGTCAATGTTTTTTATACTGGGAAAAATGAGATCACTTCGGTTTATTTGCAGAAAGGCTTGAGTGCCAACATCGTAACCGTCAATTCCTCTCAATTTTCCCAGGAAGCGGATTTAGAGAGCCAGGCCACCTATGATCTCTCCCTGGAAAAATTCAGCGGAGAAGCCAACATCTTTAGACTCAATGTCGTCAATCTTCCCCGGCAAATCACCTATGAATTTGTTGACCCTCAGACACAGGCTCGACTTTCCCAGATAAAGTTCACAGGAGGCGTGACCAGGATGCAGCTTTCCTTAAGGCTTTATCTTCCGAAGAATGCAGATGAGCAGGTCGTCATCGACAAATCCATCGAGTTTTATATATTGGCTCTTGACGATGAGCAGTCCACAAGGCTCCAGGACATGTTGACTGAGGATTCTTCTGTCAGCCCAAATGAGATCGAGGATCTTAAGGCAGGGAACGTCAGGTTGGAAATCATACCCAGGGGAGTTGGGAGGATTGAAGTCCAGGCTCTAAACCTCTATCACGAAATCAAGGTCGGAGAAGACGTGAACATGGAGGTTCGTGTGAAAAACTCTGGAACACGACTGTTAAACAATATAAGAATCTACACTGATTTGCCTTTAAAATGGCGGGTCGAGATCAAACCAGACCTGATTGCAGCGCTCGCCCAGAATAAAGAGGAAATCATCAAAATCGATTTCATCCCCCCTGAAGATGTCTCAGTAGGAGACTATGACCTAAAGATAAGAACCGAATGCATCGCTGATAACCGAAACGTGGAATCAGAGGATAAAATTGTCCGGGTCCATATCAGTGCAAAAACCAATGTTCTGGGCATAACTATCCTTATTCTGCTTCTCATCGGGCTTTTGGTAGGAATTGTTGTCTTCGGAATTAAACTCACACGGAGGTAAGAAGAAGCTGGTTTTTGGTAATCAGTGGTAAATGACCATTGGCCAAAAATTGGCGAGTAGTATGGAGTTTTAGGATGTTTAAAACAATCTTTAAAAAAGAATTAATAGATCAATTGATCAGCCTGAAGTTTCTGATTGTTTTTTTGCTTTGCCTCATTCTCATTCCACCGAGCCTGGTGATGAATTATAAGAATTATCAGAATAATCTTTTTGAATATGAATATCTTAAAAGGGATTACAAGGAGAGGAAAAAAATAGTGAATCTTCCTCTTACTGCTCATAGAGAGCCGAGCATTTTAAGCACCTTTGGAATCGGACTGGAAAGGGTTTTGCCCAAGGTCATCATTTTTAAAAAGTACCATACCGAAACACAAACAACACAGGCAGAACACGAGCTCTTGAGCAACATTACAGGGAAAATTGATTTTGTTTTGATCGTTAGTTTTTTATTAGGTCTTTTTGCTATTCTCTACGCGAGCGCTTTAATCGTAGGTGAAAAAGAGGCGGGCACTTTAAAGCTTGTTTTATCAAATAAAACAAAGCGAAGTGCTTTCCTTTTTGGAAAGTACATGGCTGGATATATCGTTCTTGTTATCCCCCTATTTATTTCTTTTTTAATCAGTATTCTTTTTCTTGCTTTTAGTGGATTTCCTCTGTTTTCAGCTGATAATTTTTCTCATATTCTGGTATTGCTTATCCTTTCCCTGATTTATCTGTCAACCTTTTTTGCTTTAGGCCTCTTTGTCTCAACGCGATCACAGAAAACGAGTGTAGCCTTCATATTGAGTTTTCTCATCTGGATCCTTCTGGCTATAGTTGTCCCAAAAATCAGTGAGCCTTTGGCAAATATCATTCATCCCATTCAAAGCGATGAAGTCAGGATGATGAAGAGAAGACAGGTAAGAGATCAGATTGAATTGGAAAAAGGGATAAAATTAGCTCCGTTAGCCCAAAAATATATTTGGGGGAGAGAAGGAGCAAGAGATTTTAACAAATATCGAGAAGAAAGAGCACCGATAGCCAGTGAATTTGAGGGAAGAATAGAGAGAGCACTTCAAGAACTGGATACCCAGTCTCAGAAGCAGAAGGATTTTAATGTTAATCTGAGCCTTCTTAGTGCTCGGCTTTCTCCTTCACTTATTTACACTCATTCCTCTCTGAATTTTTGTAAGACAGGTCTTGCAGACAGAGGAAATTTCTTCCGCAATTTAATGGCTTACCACAATCAGCTCTCTACTGTTTATTTTAAAAATACCTACGATGACATTATCGTTAGCGAAGATGGAAAATCTAAATCTCATGTCTCCGGACGTTCCTCTTCAGGGTCAGAAATTCCAGAGTTTCAATATGAATTCCTAAGCCTGGGTGAGACCTTAAAAAGTTCTTTACCCGATATTCTCCTGCTTATTCTTTACAATTTAATTCTTTTTAGCGCAGCCTATTTCTCTTTTATAAGATACGATGTGAGGTAATTAAAAAAAATTCTAATAGCTTAAGGCTTAAAGCTGGCAGCTAGGAGAAGGAGGTAGCTATGGCCAAAGAGAGTCCAATACTCAAGGCCGAAGATCTATCCAAAAGGTACGAGGATGGAGTTTTAGCCCTGGATCACCTGAATCTGGAAGTTCATCCCGGGGAAATTTACTGTCTTTTGGGCGCAAACGGAGCAGGAAAAACAACAACCATCAATCTCTTCCTGAATTTCATACCGCCCACGACCGGGACCTGCTACATCAAAGAAACCGATGTGACCAAAGACCCACTGGAAGCCAAAAAATACGTCTCGTTTGTCTCCGAAAATGTCATGCTCTACGGAAATTTTACTGCCCGCCAGAATCTTGATTTTTTTGCCAAGCTTGGAGGACGGATGGGTCTGTCCAAAGAGGATTATCACCAGGTTATGCGAAGAGTCTCTCTTCAGGAAACAGCTTTCGAGCAGAGGGTGAAAAATTTTTCAAAAGGGATGCGTCAGAAACTTGGAATTTCGATCGCTGTCATTAAGGATGCGCCGGGCATCCTGCTAGACGAGCCAACAGCAGGATTAGATCCCAAAGCAGCCGCTGAGTTTCTGGAGATATTGAACGAGCTTAAGGATGAAGGGAAAGCCATCTTGATGTCAACGCATGACATCTTCCGGGCGAAAGATATTGCCGACCGTGTAGGAATCATGAAAGAAGGAAGACTGGTGATGGAAAGAACACGGGAAGAGCTCCAGTACGAGGACCTGGTCAAAATCTATATTGATTACATGCGTGCCGAACCCCTGACTGCGTAACTCTTACAAATGCAGTTATTGCGAGCATGTAGTGCTGTGGCAATCTTACAATTAAGGATTAAGGATTATGGATTATGGGAGAAGCTCATAGCTGATGGCTCATAGCTCATGGTAAGAGGAAGGAATAAGGATTAAGGATTATGGATTAAGGGATAAGAAACAAGGATTATGGATTATGGATTATGGATTAGTCGGGAAGTCAGAATGGGGATAAGGATTATGGAATA
>DAOUYU010000081.1 GCA_030673995.1 Candidatus Aminicenantota bacterium | reverse complement strand
AAGGCCTCCTTTGCCATTTCTTCCGCCTTGTCACCTGCTCTTTTAGCAGACTCCAAAGTTGCTTTAGCGGCCTGTTCGGCCAGGTTAGCAGCTTTTCCGCCCTTAGTAACTTATTCAAGCCGCTTTCTCTTTCTCAACTCGCATCCTCTCCGGTCCAATGTATTCCTTCTCCCAGATGGGGCTAGTGAGACGGTCAGCCTCATCGCCATAAGCAACCAGCCCTTTGTAATAAGATAGATCCTTGAGAGCTTCTTCTGCTTCCTGATCTGCGGGTTTTGCTCCTGTCGCATCAACGATTTTTCGGGCCTCCCGGTGATGGTCCTTAGAAATGCAGGGAACAATCTGATTTCCAACTTCACGGGCGGGCTTCATATAGCTGTATTCCCCCTGCCACTTCCTGATAGCTTGAAAAAATGGATTCATCAAGACGGTGTTCAAGTCTCCTCCTTCCTGGTAGACCTGCTTGATGTTATCGACAGTGTAAGGATTAAAGGCACAGGGCAGGCAGTTCCCGTTCCAGTCGATGTAGAAATATCCGCCCGGGCGACCTCCTGAAATTACGGTATTGTATTTTCCTTTCATTCATTTCGACTATATTAGTTTTCAGGTCGATTAAAGGTAAAAAAATATAGTTACCTTTTTTCGATACCTTTAAACAAAATATTTAAAAATTGGTTGGCACTGCGTTCGAGATCCAATACATCCTTTTCCACTGTCCATGGATATTCTAATCCTTTAAGCAATAAAATTATCGATTCGGCTGCTAGCTTGGTATCTTTGATCTTAAAAACTCTTTTTTCCACACCTTCGTCCAGAAGGTCTCTCACTATTTGAATTTCTCTTTCCAAATATTCACGGCGTGCTTCCTCAATGAAAACATAGTGCTGCAAATAATCATCTGTCAAAGCACTGTAGTAGTTAGTCAGTTCCTTTAAATGACGAAATCGAGTTTTTATAAACGCGGCAAGTTTGCCCTGAGGGGTATTCTCGTTATTTAACACCTGCTGAATTTTCTCCTGTAGAGCATTACTTTCTTTTTGAATGACTTCTGCAAAGATATCCTCTTTACTTTTGAAGTAATGATAAATTGTACCTTTGCCTATCCGGGCCAGTTTGGCAATCTCATCAACTGTAGTTTTGACTAAACCAAACCGTGAGAATAAAGCCTTAGAAACTTTAAGAATTGTCTTTCGCTTATCAATATGCATCTTTTGACTTTAGCTTTCCTTATGTATTCGACCAATTGACTAATATCGTTTTATAGTCAATTATAATTTAATGCCTATCGGATTTTTTGTCAAGTCTTTTTTGAAAAATGTCAAGGCAACGCTAAAAAATTAGGGATCATCTCTTGACAATAAACAATTTTTAAAGTTGTGTGATTATTTAGAATAATAGAGCTGTCGAGGCAAAAAATCTTATTCTAAAATGGATTTATTTAATTGACAAATATTATCTATAAAAATATAATTTAAGTCTGAGGAATGGGGGCGAACTGGATTCGACGGAGATAGTGATGCAGAGGCAGCATGTCGAGGTTCCACCCACCTCGTAAAAAAGGTGGAAAAAAATAAGTGCAGATACTCTGCCTTTAGCTGCCTAAGAGTAGGTATGCCGTTTCTCTAGCGTTTTCCTGTGGTGCTTGAGAGGCGTCGTCAAGCAGGATAGCGAACCAGGTTTGTCCTGAGCCTGGAAAGCGAAATAATATCGGGGCTGGTTCGGTTGTGTTCTTCCTCTTCAAACACTCCAGAACGAGAAAGCTGAAGAGGATAAGCGTGTAGACGCCTCCTGTTGAATGTCTTCGGACGCGGGTTCGATTCCCGCCGCCTCCAAATAGAGTTCGAGAACAAGAACATTTGAATAAAGAATTGCTGAGCCAGAAAAAGAAAAGTGTATTGATAGGGGGAATTGCCCTCTTCCTTCTTCTTTCAAATTTTTCCCTCCCTCAAAGTCAGTCGTTTTTAAATATATCTGTCAAGGATCATCCCAAATTAAGCCGGATCATCGTCGAGTCATCCTTTCCCTTGTCTTTCGAAATCGAGAAAAGGCCGTCCGATGTAAGGATTATAATAAGGACAGATACTTCTTTCCTGATTCAAAAAGAACCATTTGAAAGCAGTGTCATTAGATCTTTTGGCTGGAGAAGAGGAAGGGATTATTACATCCTGACCTTTAACATAATTCCCGGAAGGTTTTCTTATGATTATTTCACTCTTGATAATCCGCCGCAGTTGATTATTGACCTTAGTCCACTTAGCGAGAAGAAGGAAGAGCTCCTTCCTGAACCAACAATCGTCCCTCCTCTTTCGAGAACAGAAAGACCATCTGCTCCCTCCCGGGAAATAAAAACCGTCGTTATCGACCCGGGACATGGAGGCTTGTGGCCCGGAGCAATGGGCAAGTCTGGAACTTTAGAGAAAGATATTACATTGGCTATTAGCCTCAAGCTAGCAGCCGTTATTCAAAGGAATTTAGCTTTGCGTGTTGTCCTCACACGAGACAAAGATGTTGATGTCTCTCTTGAGAACAGAGCAGCCATAGCCAACAACAACAAGGCTGATATATTTATCAGCATCCATGCGAATAGTTCTTATCAGAAAGATGCTCGTGGACCGGAGACGTATTTCCTCAGCTTGGAAGCTACAGATGAGGAAGCAAGGAAGCTGGCTTACCTGGAAAACAATCCTACTCAGCCTGAAGAAGGAATCGCCGGAGGTAATCAGGATGAGATACAGATGATCTTATGGGACATGGCCCAGACAGCCTACCTTAAACAGAGCAGCGAGCTTGCTGAAAGCATTCAGAATGAGCTCAATTTACTCCTCAGGACAAGAAATAGAGGAATCAGGCAGGCTCCTTTTACAGTTTTGGCCGGAGTGGCCTGTGCCGCTGTTCTGGTAGAGGTGGCTTTTCTCTCTAACCCAAGGGAGGAGAGAAGATTGCTTAATGAAGATTTTCAAAATGACGCAGCTAAGGCAATCTATGATGGTCTGGTGAGTTATCTTGAACGCAATTCTTAAGAACGAAGCGAATAAATGGATAGAAAAAGATTAGCGATACTCGGATTTCTTTTTGTGTTTTTAGTGGTTCTTGTTTTTATTTTTTTTAAAACCGGTGTAAGAGAAAAGATAAAACCCTCTCCTCTGGTTCCTACGCCTGAGTCCATGGAATTACCCGCAAAGCCTGGAGCAAAAATAGAGGTTGTCCTTTTTTTTCTCTCAGAAAAGGATACCTATTTGCATTCCGAAAAAAGAGAGATCGATGCCGGTGTATCTGTCGTTCGCCAGGCAAAGCAGGCTGTCGAGGAACTCTTAAAGGGTTCTCAGTTAGGATACATCTCACCTTTCCCTCCCGAAACAAAACTCAGAGAGCTTCATGTGACCCGAGGCGGGGTAGCGTATGTGGATTTTTCAAAAGATATTGTTGAGGAACATCTGTCCGGTTCTTCTGCTGAAATTTCCACAATTTATTCAGTGGTAAATTCCCTGGCATATAACTTTGACTCTATCAAGAGAGTCTTTATCCTGATTGAAGGGAGAGAGAAGGAGACTCTTGGAGGCCACATAAGCCTGAGCAAACCTTTTTTGCCTCTATATGATTTGATCGCCAAATAGATTCTGTGTTTTTGAATTCAGCGAAAAAAACACTTTCTCATGAAAAAACTAACAAAAGCCGCTATTGTCGGTTTTCCTAACGTCGGAAAATCCACTCTATTCAATCGCCTTCTCAAAGAGAAGAAGTCACTGGTTCATTCTCTGCCTGGTATGACCAGGGATCAAGTTTCTGCTGTCTGTAGCTTAATGGAGAAGACGTTTGTCTTGATTGATACAGGAGGATTTTTTGATGATCGAAAGGATTTCTTTTCGACTCTGGTCAGAGCTAAGGCAAAGGAAGCAGCGGAAAAAGCAGACATTCTTCTTTTTGTTCTGGATGGGAAAAGGGATCTTCTGCCAGCCGAAGAGGAGCTCTATTTTTCCTTGAAAAAATTGAATAAGCCGATTTTTTTGATTATCAACAAGATAGACTCTTTTTCAGGAGAAGCAGGGCTTGGTGACTATTACAATAGACTTGGAGAGGAGAGGATTTTTGCGGTTTCAGCCGAGCATAAAAGGAATTTAGAGGAGCTTGAGTCAGGCCTTTTCGATGCTCTCCCTTCGCATGTTTCAGAAAAAGAAGGGGTAAAGCCGCTGAAAATAGCGATTGTTGGCCGCATCAACGTTGGAAAATCTTCTATAGTGAATCGCCTTTGTGGAGAGGAGAGATTGATCGTGAGCGAAATACCAGGCACGACCCGCGATAGCACCGACACCCTTATTTTCAGGAACAAGAAGGCTTACTGCCTTGTGGATACAGCGGGGATTCGAAGATTGAGCCGTATTCGCGATAAAAGAGAAAAAGCAAGCATCATAAAGGCAAAAAAGGACATCACCCGTGCGGATGTCATTTGTTTGATCATGGATGCGCAAGAATTCCCCACACGTCAAGATTCGACGATAGCTCATCTCTCTCATGAATCAGGAAAGCCCTTGCTCGTTGCTTTGAATAAGTGGGATTTAATCCAGAAAAATTCCGCCACTACAGAGAATTTTAAGGAAAAGGTTTATGAGAAGCTGGACTTTGTCAATTATGCTCCTCTCGTTTTCATCTCCGCTTTAAGTGGGCAGAGAGTCATAAAAATTCTTGGTCTTGCAGAGCAGGTCTATGCCAACGGGCAGAAAAGAGTTGATACGCCTCGGCTGAATAATTATCTCTCCTGGATAAACGAGAATTATCCCCCGCTTTCAAAAAGCAAGAGAAGGATGAAGATAAAATATATGACTCAAAAGAGAATCCTTCCCCCGACTTTTATCCTTTTCACTCATTCACGATCATCTCTTGCTCCCGCCTATGAGAAGCTTTTCATTCGTCTTCTTCGGGAGAAGTTTGATTTTTGGGGGACACCGATCCGGCTGATTTTGAGAGCGAGCTGAAATATTGCGAAAAGTGATGTTATAACGTGTTTTCGAATCACTTAGCCTGAGCCTCATTTGTATGTCTTGACTTTATTGCCGTATTCGATTATAAATTTTTCTTAGGGAGAAGAGATGATACAAACTCAAAGGAGGTTGTTATGCATAGAAGATCAAGCACGATCCTGCTGATTTTTCTGGCATTAGCCGTAGTTATTTCCTATTCAGGCTGTGAGAAACTCAAGGTTAGCAAGCTCACAGCAAATCATCATTTTACAAGGGCCAACACTTTTTACGCTGATAAACACTACCGCGATGCTATAGAGGAGTATGAATTGGCATTGACTCATAATCCTCAACTTGTCGATGCGTATCGTTATCTCGGTGAAAGCTATAAACAGTTTTATAAGGCCGGAGTGGATACCCAAGAGAACATGGAGAATGCAAACAAAGCTATTGATGCTTTGACCAAGGCACTTGAAATTGACCCAAAAAACAGGGATGTTCTCCATTCCCTGGGTGAAATGTACAACAGGATGAGGAATTTTGAGGAGGCGGAGAAGCTATACTTGAGGATAGTCGATCTGGATCCAACTAACCTAAACAATTATAATGTATTAGCCGATTTTTATTCAGGCTATTCAGGGGAAAACGAAGAATTGATGACAAAAGCAGAGCAGATGTATTTTCGACGAGTTGAGTTAGACCCTGAGAGTGCCGATAGCTATGCCTTTGTAGCTCAATTTTATCACAATAGGATAAAATACGAGCCCAAAATTGCCATTCAATTATTTGACTTGTCCAATAAATTCAACATATTGAGGTCGAAACTGGAGCCTGATAATTATATCCCCTGGCTTGCTATCGGAGTGAATCGTTTTGACAAAGCCTTTGCTCTTCAAAACATACTCACTTATGATGAAAAAGATAAGCTGGGCAATGAGGCAAAAGAGGCCTTGTTGAAGGCCATCGAGTTAGAACCCGATGCCCCCAATCCTTATATTTATATGTCTATCCTGTATTTAAATGTTTTCGTAAAGATTTTTCCAGAAAAAGAAGATTTAATGCTTGCAGAGGTAAAGAGGTGGCGCGATAGGTATGACGATAAAAAAAAGAAACAGCAGGAGAGAGAGCGACTTGAACAGGAATTGAGAGGCAGGAGATAGTATAAAGAAAACAAGGGCGTTTTCCTCACAACCATAGATAGCGTTTACCTGCTGAATACGTTCATAGAGAATGTTTATCCCTCTGAAAGACGAGAACCCAACTTCTCGATTTCCCTATATTACCATTTTATTTATCGCTCTGAATGTTTTGGTCTTCCTTTTTCAAGTTTTATCACCTCAAGGGTTGCAGTATTATGCTTATAAGATGGGTGCAATTCCCTATGAGATCACCCATTTGAAGTCCGTAACTTTCCTTATCTATGAGTCTCAGGAAACCCTTTCCAGATTATCACCCCCCTTAACTCTCCTGGCTTCCATGTTTATCCATGGCAGTTTTTTTCATCTTTTCTTCAACATGCTCTATCTCTGGATATTCGGAAACAATATCGAAGACTATTTCGGGCCTTTTAGATTTATCCTTTTCTATCTCCTTTCAGGATTGGGAGCAAGCCTTGCGCATATTATTTTCCATCCCTCCTCTCGCATCCCGATGATCGGGGCAAGCGGCGCTATTGCCGGGGTGCTTGGAGCTTATTTGATCTTGTACCCGAGGGCAAGAGTTTTGACCCTGGTTTTCCTGTTTTTTTTCATCCGAATTATTCCTATCCCAGCATTTTTTATCCTTGGATTTTGGTTTATTATCCAGGTGCTGAATATCGGCGCTGGAGGCGGTGTGGCCTGGTTTGCTCACATCGGCGGTTTTTTGGTCGGGATTGCTCTGATAAAAGTTTATCGGAGAAGGAAGAGAGTCAGAGTCTGGATCCACTAGCCTGAATTATTTATAAAAACTGCCGATACTAATAAGCAATATCTACGAAATAAGCACATTATTTTGCTTTTTCAGTATATCAAGGGGATCGTCTTTTTTTTAGTTCCTCTTTTTTCCATCGGCATTTTTTACCCTACGGGCGAGCCGATCTCACCGCAGATGCTTCGTTGCGGCCCATTCGCGGTGGGCTTACCACAGCTTCATGGCCCGCACCTTGCATCTGCAGCAATCTCGACACGTAAATAATCCAGGCTGCCTGAATTATTTATAAAAACTGCCGATACTATTAATTTATATTCAACGAAATCAGCTTTAAACTATTGATATTAGCTCGGTAAAGGTTGACAACTCCCTGAAGATTTAGTATTTTAAAGCATCACCGTTGCGCAAGATTTTCAATCTTGAGGTAATAAGGAATGAGAACGTTTACGCCAAAAAAAGATACGATCGAGAGAAAATGGTGGCTGATTGATGCCGAAGGGAAGACCCTCGGAAGATTAGCTACAGAAATCGCAGTCTTGCTCCGAGGAAAGAGAAAGGCGGAGTTTGCCCATTTTCTCGATTGTGGAGATTTTGTAGTGGTCGTCAATGCTGAGAAAGTCAATGTGACAGGCAAAAAACTGGAACAGAAGAAATATTATTCTCATTCCGGCTACCCTGGAGCGTTGAAGGTCAATACACTAAAGGAACTTTTAGAGAAAAAGCCTGAAGACGTTATTCGCAAAGCCGTTTGGGGGATGATTCCAAAAGGAAAACTTGGTCGAGCTGTCTATAAAAAGCTCAAGGTC
>DAOUYU010000007.1 GCA_030673995.1 Candidatus Aminicenantota bacterium | reverse complement strand
CTGGTTGCTGGCAAGTTTTATATGGGTTTGAATCTGGAGATGACAGAATGCTCAAACTACTAAAGAAAGGAAACACAGTTGAAATAAACAAAAGGGCTATTTGTCTGACGAAAGAAGCAGGGCTTGAGGTAAGAGGAGATTTTATTGTTGGAACCCCGGGTGAGACATGGGAAAGTCTCGAAAAAACTGTGCGTTTTACGATTGACATGAAACTGGATTATGCTCATTTTAACAAGTTTACTCCTTTCCCCGGCACAGAATTATATGAGAAACTTACGGAACAGGGGCATGTTTTTTCCTTTCAGAAGGACTTGGAACAAAATTGCATGAAGGAACTGGAAGTCGAAAAAGAAAAAATAAAGCAAACCATAGAAGAGCTTAAGAAACAGAAGGCAGTCGTTATCGAAGATTTTGATTCGGATAAAGCCGTTTACCTCCCATTCTTCCATAAAGCTCAGGAGCAAGTCGTCCAGACTATTCATAGATTGGGGGCTTTTCCTTTTCTCACTCCCGATTTTAACCTGGATCAAGCCGTCTCAGATGAGGAGGAGGAATTGTCCCTTCAATTTTCCTCAAAGCAGAAGCTTGCCGTGAAGGAGTGTTTTCAAAAGAAAATATTGGTTATAACCGGAGGACCTGGAACAGGAAAAACAACCATTATCAAAGCTGTTGTTGGTATTTTCCATAAGTGGGGGAAAGACGTGCTTCTGGCAGCCCCAACTGGAAGGGCAGCGAAGAGGTTGTCTGAAACCACACATCGTGAGGCAAAGACGATTCATCGGATATTAGAATATAATCCAAAACTCGGAACCTTCAGACGCGGTGAGAATTGTCCCCTTTCCGGTGATGCTTTAATCATCGATGAATTTTCCATGGTGGACCTGCCCCTCATGTATTATTTGATAAAGGCAGTCCCATCCTGGATGCGTCTTATTCTGGTCGGAGATAAAGACCAGTTACCCTCTGTCGGGCCGGGGAATCTGCTTCATGATTTCATTGAATCGCAAAGAGTGGAAGTTGTGAGGCTGGATGAAATCTTTCGTCAGGAAAAGGACAGCCTTATCGTGGTTAATGCCCATCGTATAAACCGGGGAGATTCCTTGATATATCCTCCCAAGGGTGAGAAAAACGCTGATTTTTATTTTATTCGTCAGGACGATGAACAGAAGGTTTTCAAGACAATAATGAACCTTTGCACCTCCCGCATTCCTGAGAAGCTTAGTCTGCAGCCACTTTCCCCCCAGATCCAGGTTATAAGCCCCATGTACAGGGGTCTTGTCGGAGTCGATAATTTGAATAAAGAGTTACAGCAAAGGCTCAATCCTAATCAAGAGGGGCTTAAATTCGGGAACCGCGAGATAAGAGAACACGATAAAGTGATGCAGGTCAGGAACAATTATGAGAAAGAAGTCTTTAACGGAGATATCGGGATGGTCGCCTATGTTGATAGGAACAGCTACAGAGTGGGTGTGGAATTTTACGGAAGAACGCTGGTCTATGAAAGGGATGAGATGGATGATATCACGATTGCTTATGCTGTCTCGGTTCATAAATCGCAGGGCAGTGAGTACCAGGCAGTGGTTATGCCTCTTTTGACCCAGCATTACATCATGCTTCAAAGAAATTTATTTTACACAGCCCTTACCCGCGCTAGGAAATTGAGCGTTATTGTTGGCTCCTACAAAGCGCTCTATATCGCCATAAAGAACGATAAACCGGTTAAAAGGAATTGTCTTGTAAAAGAAAAACTCATAAAAATTAGCCGTGATCAAAAGTAATTTATAGTAAGCAAACTCTCAATTGAAAAGCAGAGAACTTTAAGCTATAGTTCTAACCTGGATAATTCACGAGTCGAGATTGCTGTAGCGGCGAGGCCGCAGCCCATGAAGCTGTAGTGAACTACTGCGAATGGGCTGCAACGAAGCCGATGCGGTGAGATCGGCTCGCCCGTAGGGTAAAAAATGCCGACTTATAATGAAATTGAGAACATGGAAGAAAGTCTGAATCTTGGTTATGAGAAAAACAACATAAAGAGCTCATATCACTGTAAATAGAATATAGTGTCGGCAGTTTTTATGAATAATTCAGGCTAAATGAGTAAAAAGCTCGTCTCGGAGTGCGCCTGTAGCTCAGCATGGATAGAGCGAGGGATTCCTAATCCCTAGGTCGTAGGTTCGAATCCTGCCAGGCGCGCCATTTTTTCCTCTGGAAAATCCTCATTTTGCTTTATACATCCGCATCCATAATTAATCAGGTTTAGGCATTTTTTGTGACGTGACATAGAAACAAATCTGCATTCAATAATTCTTGTTGAATCTTCTCAAGCCAGGTGATACTTTTTTGTCAAATTTGTAAAATGAGGAGGGACATAAAATGAGAAAAAGAATAAGTCTAATTCTGGCAGCTGTATAATTTTATTAGTTTGAATTATTGTCAAGAATAAATTTTTCTTGTTTTTTTTGAAGTATCTGCTATTATATCAGGTTTTCAAGGAGGAATAAGTGCTTAAAAGATATCAGGTTCTTCTTCCAGATTGGCTGGAGGATTATATCAAACATCTAGTAGACAAATATGATATGAGTTTTTCTGAAGTAATTAGAGCTGAAATATGTTACTCGATTTTGTCTGGAGTAGCTTCCGTTTATCCAGATTATAAAGTAGGTATAACATCTCAAGAAATTTCCAAACTGTCAAAAAATTATATTCAGGATAAAATTGAAAGAGATGAAATGCACAGAATATTATCAAAGATTTATTTTGAAACAAGGAAAGCTGTGGAATTCATGCTTGCTGAAGATAAAAAGAAAAAAAAGAAAACAAAGAAATAATAAAAGGGTAAATCTACGCTTTTAAAGCTTCTTATATAACCGGCTTGACTTCCTCTCTGGCTCCCTGTGTTTGAGGGAATTTTTCGCAAGCCAGAGCAATAATTTTATCAATCTGCTCATCAGAATGGTCGGGATTAAAATGAGAAAGATAGAGATCGCGAACTCTTGCTTCTCTGGCTATTTTTGTTCCTTCAAGCCAGGTGCTGTGTCCCCATCCTTGTCTGCCGGATTCATACTCTTCCGGGGTATACATCGCATCATAGATAAGGATATCGGCTTCCTGAGCAAAAGAGACAAGTCTTTTATCTAATCCCTTTTCTGGATGTTCTGTATCCGTGGCGTAAACGATGTGTTTATTGTCCTCCTGGATCTTGAATCCTACATTACCCTGGGGATGAGGAAGGGGGCAGTGAGATATACGAGTTTTTCCGATATGGAAGTCTTCTTCAGGAATTTTATTATATGTTTTTTTGGAAGGTGTTTTATTGAAATCAAGAGGGAAATATCTGCCGGTCATCAGGCCGCTTAAGTACTTTTCGGTTTCCTCAGGACTACATGTTGCATAAAAGCTTAAAGTTACTTTTGGAGAATAGAGCGGAGTAAAAAAAGGAATACCTATGATATGGTCAAGATGAAAATGTGTGAGAAGGATATGGAGATTCAGCGGTTCTTCTCCTCCTTGCTTGAGTAGACTATCCCCGAGCTTTTTTATGCCTGTTCCTGCGTCGATAATGAGCCATTCTCCTTCAGAAGTGAACACACTGGTGCAGAGGGTATAGCCTCCGTATTTATTTTTGTCTTTTCCGGAGACAGGAGTTGTTCCTCTTACTCCCCAAAATTCAAGCTTCATATTATTGATTCTCTTTTCAACCTGATTTTACTGGAAATGTCTCTTCAGGTCTGGGAGAAAAATCTAACCTGTAGTTTTTTAATCCCCAAATAACTTGAGAAGACGAAACTTTGATAATTCCTGTAAATGGGACTGCGAAAAGCATCCCTATCAGACCAGCTATGTTTCCGCCGATAATGACGACCACAACCACTGTTAAGGGATGCATATTAACGCTCTTTGATACCACCATCGGTGAAATAAAAGCATTGTCAATGGCCTGTACGATTATAAAAACGATGACAATCCACAATAGAACCATCCCCAGGTTTGGGGGATTGCTGAATATGGCTAAAACCAGAGCTGGAACAGCACCCACTACTGGTCCTATGTAGGGTATTAGATTGGCTATCCCGGCCAACATTCCAATGAAAATAAAATAGGGGATGGGATTATGGAATACAAGGTTAATGATAAAAAGACCGAGAACCGAAAGCATTCCGACAATCAGAGCATCGATGGCCTGACCTTGAATATATTTACTGGTTTGGTTTCCGACTTTATGAAGAATATTTAAGGAAAGCTCGAAGTATTTGTTTGGAACTTTGGAAATAAAAGCCCTGTTAAAACGTCTTCCATCTTTAATGAGGAAAAAAGTTATGAAGGGAATAATAACCATTGATGAGAGGAATGAGCCTACGCTCTTAAAAAAAGTTCCTAAACTTCCGAGTAATTTGACACCGATCTCATTGAATTTTTCGGTCACATTTCTTGCCAGTTCAGCATTATTGAAATTCTTTTCAAAGAAAGCTTCGATCTTGACGCTGAACTCAGAAATAACGCCAGATTGCAGGTTGGATGTCAAGGATTCTACAGCACGAATAATACCCGGTATGATTAAGCTGAATGAGAAGCCGACAATAGCAATGATTAGAACCATGACAATAAGGATCGCCCAGGAACGCCTGAGGTCTTTGTGTTCAAGAAAATTAACCAGAGGATTGAGGAGGACCGAAAGAAGCCAGGCAATAATGACCAGGATGAGAACATCTTTGATATATGGGAATACAAATATTAAAAAAGCTATACCAAGAAGGATCAGAAAAACGCGCCAGAACGTTTTCATTATTTGCGAGTAGAGTTGAAATGCGTAATTATCCACTGCCGGAAACATCCTTTTTTTGCTGGATTTGAACTAATAATTCGTTAGTCCGACGCAATCTTTCACCGATAACTTTAGCCAGAGCAAGGAGAACTTTTATGCCTAACTTAGGTTTTTTGTAAAGAAGGTCAAGAAAGTCCGGCCGAAAAAAGCCTATTATATCGCTATCTTCTAGAGCAATTGCTGATGCTGAACGCGGGGATTCGTCGAGTAAAGCCAGGTCGCCGAAGAAAGCACCATCGGGAAGCTTGGCCAGAGTCTTTTTCTGACCCGCATTATCTTCCTCAGTAATCTCAACGGAGCCCTTGACTATTATATACATGCCAAGCCCGGGATCTCCTATGTTTATAATAGGTTCACTTTTTTTATATTTGCGCCTGTGTACGATTTTTTCAACTTCACTTAACTCTTTATTTTTAAGCTCAGAAAAAATCGGGACTTGCTTGAGTATGGTATAGATGTTGTCAGCCTTTTTTTTTCTCTTAAAAATGCTATCTCCCCAAATAGGATTTTCCATGTGTCCTACCTCATTTTTTTTATTTAACATAACATATGTTTTCCTAAAATTAAATTCTTTTTTTTACAGGCTAGACAATTAGACTTTAGTTTTGTTATATTTTTAGCATTGGGACAGAGAGCATGCCTAACCTCAAAATCGTAAAGAGCGACGGGAGAATACAAAATTTCTCCATCATGAAGGACGTCATTACCTTAGGACGTGGTCAAGACAATGATGTTGTTCTCCCTGATCATTCCGTCTCTCGAAACCACGCCAGGTTGACAAAGACAAAGAAGGGTTATCAGATAGCCGACCTTGGAAGTTTTAATGGCACAAAAGTAAACGGAAAATCAGTTCAAAGCACCCTGTTGAAGGATAATGATGAGATAAAAATCGGAGTTATAAAATTAACATTTTTAACCAAAGAAAAGCCAGCCCTATCTCCCACAGAAACGGTTGTCCTGGCCAGGGAAACCGAACTGGAAAAAGGGACGAAGGTAGTAAAGGCTAGCCCTGAAGCGGGTCATCAATTGGATTCACAGGAACTTTTGATGTCAATGGGTATCCAGAGAACTCTCGTAGGCAAGGATTTTCCTAAACCTTCGAAGGAAGAAGCCCAAACCACTGAAGCCGAAACAGACATTTTATCTCTAGAGAGAATGAACAAGGTGCTTTTTGTTCTTTACGAGATAAGCAGGCAATTGCATCTTATCCATGATTTTAATGAACTCCTCAAAAAAATAATGGATCTGATCTTTATGGTCATCGATGCGGATTACGGTTTTGTTATTCTCACCGGCGATAAAGGCAAAGAGGATCTCGCTCCCGTGGTAGTCAAATACAAAGGTGATAAAATAAAAGGCAAAAAGCAGATAAAGGCCAGCCGGACAATAATTAATAGAGTCGTTAATGATAAGGTCGCCCTTCTGACAACCAATGCTATGGATGATTCTCGACTCGACCAGGCCATGAGCCTGATTTCCCAGAAAATCCGTTCCGCCGTGTGCGTACCGCTCTGGCGAAAGGATAAAATTATTGGCGTTATTCAATTAGACAGTATCAGGCTGGCCCATCAATTCACCGAAGATGACCTTGAACTCCTTAAGGCCATCGGATGTCAAGTGGCCATGGTCATTGAGCAGGCAAGTCTAAATGAAAAGAT
Organism: Candidatus Aminicenantota bacterium; assembly: GCA_030673995.1. Classification (GTDB taxonomy): domain Bacteria; phylum Acidobacteriota; class Aminicenantia; order Aminicenantales; family Aminicenantaceae; genus JAGLWV01. The sequence continues at coordinate 12,989 of DAOUYU010000007.1, read as the reverse complement.
CCGTGAAGAAGAGCAAATGAGAAGCCGCCTGGAGAGGTTTCACTCTCCTCAGGTCATAGAGATGATATTAAAAGGGAGTCAAGAAACGAAAGAAAATATAATGGAGCCTAAGGACCAGACAGTCACCATTCTCTTTACAGACATTGTCGGTTTTACACACCTTTCAGAACAAATGCCTCCCCGAGAGATCAATATGCTCCTGAATCAATTTTTTTCTCAGATGACAGATATCATCTTCAAATATGATGGCACGCTGGACAAATATATAGGAGATTGCCTGATGGCCGTTTTTGGAGCACCCCTTGAGAAGAAAGGCGATTCTGAAAGAGCTATCAAGGCAGCTCTGGAAATGAGGAAGAAATTGGCAGAGATGATGAAAATAACAGACATGGAGAAAAAATTTAACATCCGTATTGGAATAAATACAGGCAAAGTTGTTGCAGGAAATATTGGCTCGCCCAACCGGATGGACTACACAGTTATCGGAGACCCGGTTAATATTGCTTCAAGATTAGAATCGATTGCTCTGCCCAATCAAATTCTCATTGGAGAAGAGACATATCGGAATGTTAAAGATAAATTTAAAATCAAAAAAGTGGGGCCAAAAAAAGTCAAGGGGAAAAGTGCGGCAATTAATGTCTATGAGGTTTTAGCATAAGTCCCTTCTCCCAAATCCAAATACCCAAACGACTAAATTGAATAGAGAAAGTATTTTTGGAGGTAACTTCTCAATAAGTGCGAGCAGCAGGAATCCATATCTACCGTCATTCCTGCGAAAGCAGGAATCCAGAGATATCTGGATAAGAGTCTTTTGTATTTCTGGTTTCCCGCTACCCGCCTGCGCGGGCACAGGCTCAGCGGGAACAATCCTGGATTCCTGCTTCCGCAGGAATGACATTCTGTAAAAAAGGTATTAATATTTACAACTAAATGGGAGATGAACCGAATTTTATTATTTCTGTAAGCGTGATTAAATCCTATGAAAAAGAAACTGAGGAAAATTTTAATCATAAGCGGATCGGCCAAGCCAAGAAAGCCAAGTGACCGGCCTGGCGGTTTATGATATAATTTAAAAGCAGTGAGTGGATAAAAAAGAAATAGACTATCAAAGCCGCGTATTTCGTGAAAGGATCAAGCTCGCGTTAAGGCCGAATTGCCTTCCATAAAGTCAATTCACAATCGAAGGAGTGAAGGATGAAGAGAAGATTAAGAAAAAAACTTAAAGAAGATGAACTTGTTACGACTGTAAATAAAGTCTTTCATTTTATACAAGAGCGGACAAAAAAATTCATGGTATTAGTCATTGGGATTCTCTTTATTGTTATAATTTTTGCTGGTACGAAGTTTATCAAGGCAAAGAATAAAAAGAATGAAAGTCGTTTACTCACTCAGATTATCAATCTTCACTCCGATTTGAACAATAAGCCGGAAAATTTGGCCAGGCTTGAAGAACTGGCAGGGGATGGAAAATTTTCCCGCCTGGCTTATGTTCTTCTAGCTACCTATTGGATGGAGAATGGGGATTCTGATAAAGCAAGTAGTTTTGTCGAAAAAATACCGGAAGATCCCAAGGATTTTTTTTATTACCAGGCTAAGAATTTACTTGCTCAGATTCATTTCAAAAGTAAAAACTATGATAAGTCTCTCGAGATCTACAAAAAGATGGAGGAAGAAAGCCCCAAAGATTATTCTTTGGATGTCATCCTTTTTCACAGAGCAGAGGTCTACGAGGAAAAGGGAGAAATTGAGCAGGCTTTGGCCCTTTATAGAAGGGTTCAGGATGAATTCCCTCAGACCTTTTATGGTTATGAGGCCTCTCAAAAAATTGGAAAGCTGGAAATAGAAAAATAATTAAGCTTGGATATTGATATTTTATTAAAAAGATATATAATTAATTTTTAATTTTAATGAGGAGGCAATAAATGGCTTTTATAATCACTGATGAGTGTATCAATTGCGGTGCTTGTGAGCCTGAATGCCCTAATGATGCGATCACGATGGGAGATGAGGTTTTTGTGATAAATCATGAAAAGTGCACAGAATGTGTTGGACATTTTGATGCATCTCAATGCGCTGATGTTTGCCCTGTGGATTGCTGTGTTCCTGACCCGGACCATAAGGAATCAAGGGAAGATTTAATGGCAAAATTCGAGCGGCTTAAAGAAGAGGCTTAATCTATTCATTTAATTTTTCATGCGTAGGAGTGATTTCGGTCACTCCTATTTTTTTATCTAAAAAATGAAAGAAGAACAAGTACGTCTAACAGCCTGGGAAGAAGTGAGACTGCCTTTTTCTCTAAAGAAGAAGATCTGGCTGAATGTCCTGCTTTTTGTTATCACCGCATTTTCCACTTTTTATGTTGGTATATCTTTGAGCTTTAATTATAAGAATGCCGAGATTCTCGTTCAAAATTCTGAGTTCTCTCCAGATCTTTCAGTCGTTTTCAGCCCTGAGGTCATAGGATTAAGCATCATTTATACAGCTGTGCTTCTCGGGATCTTGTTAGGCCATGAATTGGGTCATTTTCTTGCCTGTCGTTACTATAGAATAAACGCAACCCTTCCTTATTTCATTCCGTTTCCAAATCTGATCGGAACCATGGGCGCTTTTATCAAGATCAAATCCCCGATAAGGAAAAAGCATCAACTCTTTGATATCGGAATAGCAGGGCCCCTGACAGGATTTATCCTTTCGATACCGGCGCTTGTTTACGGGCTTTCTCTATCGAAAGTGGTTCCATCCATTGCTGCAAAAGAGGGGAGCATCATGTTGGGCGATTCTCTTCTGCTTAAGATTATCGAGGGAATGATTTTTAAGAATATTCCTCCGAACTCCGATATTTTCCTTCATCCCGTCGCTTTTGCAGGGTGGGTCGGGCTTCTTGTGACAGCCTTAAATCTTTTTCCAATGGGACAGCTTGATGGAGGTCATGTCTCTTATGCTTTACTGGGGTCGAAGTCACGAAATTTAGCCCGTGTTTTTCTGGCCATCTTTTTTGCTTTAGGTATCTTTTTCTGGGTAGGCTGGTTTCTCTGGGCCTTTCTCATCCTCTTCTTAGGGATGAAGCACCCTCAAATCGAAGATGAAACGGAATCTTTATCTAAGGGCAGGAAAATTATCGCGTATGTGATAGTATTGATTTTCATTCTCTCTTTCATCCCGGATCCGATCAAGGGTTATAATCTGGTTGATATACTAAGGGAGTTATGGCTCTTTAAATAGTTAGCCTGAATTATTTATAAAAACTGCCGATACTATTAATCAATATCTATTAAATAAGCACATTATTTTGCTTTTTCAGTATATCAAGGGGATCGTCTTTTTTTTAGTTCCTCTTTTTTCCATCGGCATTTTTTACGAAAAATTTGGTTGAGAAAAGTATGAAAATGGGGAAAAAAGTTTTTAACAAAATCTGTGGAAAAGTCGTGAAAAGGAGCCAAAAAATTTAACCAATTTTTAGAAATTTCTTGGATATATGACAAATTGCACAAAAATTAGTCATGGCTGTTAACTAGTTGAAAATAAAAGAATTATGAATGTATTGAAAATAAAGAAATTACGGAGATTAGTAAAAATATTCATGTCTAAATGAAGAAAAGAGACAATGCTGTCTTTGATCCCTTGAAGTGGTTCGATCTCTGAACGAACTGCGATCAGTGCCAATGAGAAATGCCAAACCTGGATTATTCACGAGTCGAGGAAGTGTTAGTCTGGCTTCCCTTGCATTTTTAATTTATTGAGAGCATAGGCAATTTGCCCAATGGAGATTGACTCATCGTTGGGAGAATAGAATAAAGGTCTGAGAACATTGAATCCTTTTTTTTCCAGAAGGTCTGTAGCTCTATGAAGTAATTTTTCATTTAAGAAAACCCCACCAGCAAAAACCACAGTATCAATATTATGTGCCCTTTTTGCCCCTTCTGCCATGGAAGCAATGACCCGAGCCAAAGTGTTATGGAACCTGGCTGAGATAATGGAAGCGGACGTTTTTTGCTCCAGATTTTTAATGATCGACTTTATTGTCTGAGCAAAGGAGATTTGGAAAGGAGGGCTGTTACCCTCTACCGAAAAACTATAATTCTCTTCAATCCCTTCACTGGCTACCGATTCCAATCTTAGCGGAGCCTCCGCTTCATATTCAACCTCCAGCGGGGAAAGGCCTAAAATAAACGAGACCGCATCGAACAGCCTCCCACAGCTTGAAGTGAGAGGACTATTGATCTTTTGTTCAATCATACTCATAACACCTTTTATTTTATCTTTGCTGATTTTATCCATTGCCTTTACGCGAGGAAGCTGGGAGCCATAAACATCCTTCAGGTAGGATAAGGCCATTCTCCAGGGCTGCTTTGCAGCCAGGTCCCCACCCGGAAGAGGTGCGTATTTGAAATGAGCAAGTCTCTCGCAGGATGAATAGTCAGCTAAAAGGAACTCACCTCCCCAAGCAAGCCCATCCTCTCCGTAGCCATAGCCGTCAAAAGCTACTCCAAGAACTTTTTTTTGGGGCGGAATTTTATGTTCAAGAAGTGGTGCCAGGATATGAGCGAAGTGGTGTTGAACCTGAAAGTGAATAAGCCCTGATTTTTGAGCGTACTTAGTGCTATGAAAGTTGGGGTGCATATCAGAAACCATAATCTCGGGCTTAGCTTCAAAAAGCTGAGTCAGGTGATTTACGGTTTCCTTAAAATATTTATAATTCTGGTATTCATCTAAATCTCCCAGGAACTGGCTTGTAATCACATAGCCGTTTTTATAGAGAGAGATTGTATCCTTTAACTCTCCTCCCAAGGCCAGAACATGGAGAGGAGACTCAAGTTCATTGGGAACTCTTTGGGGATATGGGACATAACCTCGAGCGCGTCTTAAAAAAAGAGGTCTATCGTTGACAACTTTGATCACTGAATCGTCGGCTCTCATATGGATAGGGCGATTGTGGGTTAAGATGTAATCACAAAGTTCTTTGATTCCTTCCTTCTCATCTTTCATGATGGGAGCATCTTTTCTGTTGGAGCTTGTGGCTACAATGAGATCAAGATGTGTGAACAGAAGGGAGTGGAGAGGAGTGTAGGGAAGCATGAATCCCATTTCTTCAAGGAAGGGAGCGATACCTTCTATCTCTTTTTTTTTCTTGAGAAGGACAATCGGACGGCGGGCCGAACGGAGCATTTCTTTTTCAGTGGGAGTAATAAAAGCATATTTCTCTATAGTCTCCAAATCCCGCGCCATTAAAGCCAGAGGTTTTGTTTTGCGTTCTTTTGTTTTTCTCAAGCGGCGGACAGCCCTGGGATTGAGAGCGTGACAGATAAGATGAAAACCACCGAGTCCCTTAACCGCCAAAATTTTCCCTTCTTTTATAAAGAAAGCGGCTTTACTGATGCCTCCTTCTATCATTTTTCCTGTTCTGGCCTCAACCAGGCTAATATGAGGCCCGCATTTTGAACATGCGATGGGCTGGGCATGGTACCGCCTGTCGAGGGGATCTGTGTATTCACGGCCACACTCTTCGCACATGTTAAAGCTTTTCATAGTGGTTTGCTTTCTGTCGTAGGGAAGGGATTTGACAATCGTGTAGCGAGGGCCACAATCGGTACAGTTGATGAAAGGATAGTGAAACCGCCTGTTTGTGGGAGTCATCATCTCTTTATGGCAGCTCCCACAGATAGATATATCGGGAGAAATAAAGACAAAACTTTCTCCTTTCTTTGATTTTTTTATTGTAAAATCTCTGAAATTTTGGAAAGGAACAGACTGAAAGGTGATTTCTTCGATCTGAGAAAGAGGAGGTTTCTCATCATCGAGAGCTTTAAGGAAATCTTTAAAATCCGTTTCTTTCTCAGATTCAAGATGAATTCCCACTCCGAAGCCAATATTTTGAATCCAGCCTTTGAGACGAAATTTACGGGCCAGTCGATAGATAAAAGGCCTAAATCCTACGCCCTGCACTACCCCAAAAACAACTATCTTAATCGCTGGTCCCTTTGATTTTTTAGTGTTATTTTTTGTTTTCATGCTTATTTTCTTTGCTGTATATGCATCCACAATAGTCCTGGCGGTAGAGTCCGTGTTGTTTGCTGAGTTCAATGCTTTTTTTGAAGCCATCTTTCTTTTTGAAATTGGCCTCTAAAAAATTTACTTTGTATCTGCGTGCAAACATTTTTCCAATTCGGTTAAGAACATCGGCTTTTTTCCATGGACTGAGACTCATGACTGAAGTGAATATATCGAAGCCGAGTTGAGAGGCTTTTTGGGCTGTCCTATCAAGTCTCATCGCATAGCAAACGTCACATCGTTGCCCTTTTTCAGGCTCCTCCTTGAATTTTTGAGTGATCTCAAACCATCGCTCATCATCATAGATGTCCTCGAAAAGCTTCACCTTTAGTATAGCGGCCACTTTTTTCGTCTCCTTCAATCTTAAATCGTATTCCTCATGAGGATGGATATTGGGATTGTAAAAATATCCGCTGACTTCATAGTTTTCTTTAAGAATGCCCAGGACATAGAGTGCGTCTGGTGCACAACATATATGAACCAGTATTTTCGGCTTATCCATAGTTATATTGTAAACTGGAAGATATGGGGAGTAAATAAGATTTGTTGTTATCTATATATTTTGTATCTGTTTTTCGATATCTTGAACGCGCTTATTTATCTTGTCTATCTGTGAGTAAAGAGGAGTGAGCTCTTTGTTGTCGGTTCTAAGTTTGTCAATGACTTTACCCAAGTCTTCAAAGAGCGGTTCTTTTTGTTTTTCAGTCTCCTTTATCTTTTTTTGGACTGTGCTCTTGTCTTTTCTCAATTCCTTGATTTCCTTGAGGATTATTTTTCTTATCTCTTTTTTCTCTTTTTCTATTTTCTTTATTGTTCTCCCATAATCATTTATTTTTCTTTGAATGTTTTTTATCTCTTTTTCCAATTCCGGTTTTTTCCCCCTAAGTTCTTCAAGCTCTTTTTGAATCTTTTCTCTGCTCGTTTCCAGTTTTTTTATTTTTTCTTTGACCTCTTTTATTTGGCTTTTCTTATTTGCTTCAGAAAGATTTGAGCTTAATTCTATGTCTTTGACTTCCTTTTCTGCGGCCATCAAGCTTTTTTCCTCATCCTCGATTTCTTTTTGCTTTTGGATAAGGTGAAGTTCTATGAGCCTTTCCTTTTCTTTTGTTTCATCCAGTTTTTCCTGGAAAGGTTTTTTATCTCCCTCCTGTTTTTCAATAAGCTCATCATGTTTCTCGCCGCTTTCTGTGAGTTGATTGTCAAGCTTCTTTATTTTAGAATTAATTTCTTCCAATTCTTTCTGGGATCTGTTCCTGCTCTCTTCTAGAGTTTCGAGTTTTTTGTCTATTTTTTCACTTTTTTTATCTCGAATGCCTTCTTTCCAGGTTTTTATTCCCAGTTCCATTATGAACTCGTCTTTTTTACGCTTTTCCTTTCTGATCTTTGTCTGGAGATGGGTTTTTATCAATCTTCTTTTTGCTTTGGAAAGAAATAGATTTACTCGCTGCCTCAAGGATTTGTCTCTTAAGAATATGAAAGTGATCAGCAGTATGATTATGCAGAGGAAAAACCAAAGGGTCCAGTAGGGAATTCCTTCTCTTGGAATAGGAGAAGTTTCCTGCAAAGACACAATGCTTAAGATGGAATCTATCATTGTATATATTATCTCTTAAATAAGGTTTATATTATCCTTTATTAATAAGCATTTAGATACGCTTTGTCAATTTATTTCTGAGCTCAGTTTAGCATATCCATATATGTTATTCGCAAAGGTTTAGGGAAACAGAGCTAACTCTTTTTTATTTCTTTGCGATTTTTGGTCGTGGATTTTGAACCTTGCGCTGGAGGATTGTATTTCACCTTAGGATCCTTTATTTTTTCTCTCTTTACAGGCTTATAATGTGAATCTCGTGGATTTCGCCTATCTTGTTTGAGCTGCTTTTCCCGAATGCGTGGCTTTTTCATCCATTTTTCGGGTATCATTCTTTTCCTTTCAGGGATTTCTGTTGGAGAGCCGACGTTTTGAATAGACCAATCGATAAGATAGAGCGCTGCTGGAAGATTCTCATTGAAGATCGGCTGAATATCCTCCTCTGGATTGAAGAAGCCCCCGTATTCCCAGCCTTCGGGCGGGAGCTCTATAGTGAAAGAAGGAATGCCGTAGACGCCAAAACTCCAGTCTGTGGTATCACCGTTGGTAAGATACAGTGAACTTGCAGGCTCATCCACGTAGATCCTTCCGTTTACTGATTCTATTAGCCCAGACATGTCTGCTGCAATCTGACTGAGAAGGTCATTTTGCTCTGTGAGTTCCTCTGTATATCCCCATGGATACAGGATAAGCTGGGAATAGTTATGATAGGTGATCATGGCTTGAAAATTCCTGCCTGCATAAAAGTCTCTTATGACCTGCGTTTCCGGCTCGGAAAAGGCAGTCATGCCCCGGTAGACATTGGAGGCCGTGTTTGGGCTCGACCCTCTGTCGTCGTATCCCCACCTGTATCCGTAATTCCTGTTGAGGTCGACTCCATATGTTCCATCTCCGTTATCACGTCTGTTTTTCCGCCAGTAGCGATAAAAATGGATGGAATAATCTAAACCATCTGGATTTAAAAGGGGGACGATCCATATTTCGCTTTGATCGACAATGTCTTTGACCTCGGAATTATTCCCGTAGTTTTCAGCCAGATATTTTCCCAGCATTAAGGGCACTTCGACCGAAATCCATTCGCGTGCATGGTGGCATCCGATGAAGAGCACTTCGGCCTCGTTCTCATCCAGATGGACATGGTCGCTTATTTTGAGGGCATAAATATTTCTTCCCTCCAAGCTTTCACCGATCTTTAAAACACTGGCGATTTCAGGGTAGGTGTTCTCAAGGTTCAGTAATTCTTGTTCTACCTCTCTATAAGAATGAAAAGCGCCATTCACCCCTCCCTGGAGGGAGAGCTTTTTCTGTTTGAAAGGATAAAAATTGTAAGTCTCCAGGGTATAGAGAATATTTTCCTCGTGTAGCTTAAGGAAATCGTTATAACCGACTATGACATAAACCCTGTTATTGCGCTCCATCAGAAAATCAAGGTTCATCTCTTGGAGTTTTTTTATGGTTTTATGTTTTTTTTCGACACTGACAATTTCCTTGATCCGGTAATCCTGTGCTTTTAGAGGAATAAGCACAAGGCTAAGGGCCACAATAAGAAAAATCATTTTTTTTGTCATGAGAACACCTATAACTCAAGGGTTAGGGATAGGACAGCTTTTCGTCCGGATAGAGAGTCTCCGGAACCTTTCTCCTGACCAAAAAGTAATCCTGCGTCAAGATGAAATTTCTCCCAGTGAAATCCAGTGCCGAGGGAATAATAAAAATAAGATGAGCCCGGCTCCTTCATTGGCTGTGGATCGTAGCTCAAACCTGCTCTTAGAGGAATACTGATTTTTTGACCAAAGATATCGGCAGAGACCATATGCTCGATTCCGGCTCCAATCTTTATGGTGTCTTTGAAATTCCTCTCGAGCTCATTTTCCTGTCCAAAATAAATGATGCTGTATTTTGACCAGTTATAAAAAGTAAGATCAGAAGAGACTTTAAGATTTGGTGAGAATTTGTAGCTGACTCCCAAACCCACCACAAGGGGTTGCTTATACTCAGAGCGGCTGGAGACCTCAGTCTTAATATCTGTATTTGTATCAGGAGTAGAGTTTCTTTTTAGACTTTCGCTGTCTGATTTTTTCACAAAGGGCGTTCTAAATACGGCAGCGATTGCGATTCTATCTGTTAAATTCCAAATAAGGCCTCCGTTGAGGAAGAATCCTTTGAATTCGTGGGATAGGCTGTCGGTAATCGCAATATTATAAATATGATCAATATCTGTTACAGTTTTTTCGAAATGGCCATATACATAATTTAATCCGAAGCCCGCAGAGAGGCCGTTGAAGATCTCTCGGGCGATGGAAAAATTGATGTTTTTGAGTACACCTTCTTGCTCAAAATTTATTGACTCGTAAGGATCACCTCCCCATGTGGAACTATAGCCAGCTTCAGGGCGATGGTAATTTTCAACAAGGGCCATACTTAATGCTAGTGTCCAGTTTTTCACTCTGAATGAAGCGCCGGCAAAATCCAATCCAAGCAGTTCTGAAGAAAGGTTTCCGTCCGTATAAAGCACTCCTGTGTTCACGATAGAATATTTATGGAATGAAGCAGAGCTTAGATAGGAGCTGAGAGTAAAAGTGATTCGGGGAAGGCGGCTCAGGAGAGCAGGATTTGAAAGCGCCACTGAACAATCAGCCGCTATTGTGAACCGAGTTTCCCCCAAAGCGAGAGAGGAAGCCGTTGCGATGCCGAAAGAATTCCAGGTTCTGAAAGGGGCTTCGTCCTCATACTGCAGTGTCATTTTAGGCCAGGAAGTTCCGGGAAAAAGAACATGGATCGAGAGAACAAGCAAAAAAGAAAACCAAAATCCACGATTTCTCATCTCTGAATTCTAGATTTTAACTCCCTTCTTACTTGATTGCAAATTGAAAATGAGTATGCTATAAATGTAATCTTTTTTACAGAAACCCATGGAAAACCAAAAGAAACGAAGAATTAAGATCACAGGCACCGGATTTTATGCTCCTGATAAAATCTTGACAAATTTTGATCTTGAAAAAATGGTCGATACCTCTGATGAATGGATTCTTACACGAACAGGTATCAGAGAGAGAAGGATTGCATCCGAAGACCAGGCGACTTCTGATTTAGCGGTTGAGGCTGGCAAGAGGGCTCTGAAGAACGCTGGCCTTAAGGTAAAGGATATCGACCTTATCATCGTTGGAACTTCCACTCCTGATACGATTTTTCCTTCCACGGCTTGCTGGGTTCAGAAAGGTCTTGGGGCTGACTACATTCCTGCTTTTGATATCTCCGTCGGCTGTACGGGTTTTCTGTATGGACTGATTCTGGCAGAGGGTTTGATCTTAAGCGGAATAAACAAGCGCATTCTTCTGATAGGAGGAGAACTCCTAACAAGTGTCGTAAACTGGAAAGACCGCAATACCTGTGTCCTTTTTGGAGATGCAGCCGGAGCCGTGGTTCTCGAAGAAAGCGATGATGATTCAGGAATGCTTTCTTTTTACTGGAAAGCTGACGGAAATCTGGGGAACCTCCTTTCCCAACCTGGAGGAGGTTCAAGGATTCCCGCTAGTGTCCAATCTATAGCCCAGGACCTTCATTATCTTCAGATGAAAGGTAACGAGGTTTTCAAGCATGCTGTGAAGCGCATGGGAGACGCGGCTCTGGAAGCCTTGAAATTAGCAGGTTTAAAACGGGAAGACGTGGATTATTTAATTCCGCACCAGGCAAATATAAGAATTATTGAAGCGACAGGAAGACGCCTAAAAATTCCCCGGGAAAAAGTCTATTCAAACATCCATAAGTACGGCAATACTTCTGTGGCTACCATCCCCATATGTCTCGCTGAGCTGCACGAGGCAGACAAGCTCAAAAAAGGAGATATTCTTGTGCTGGATGCCTTTGGAGCAGGCTTTACCTGGGCAGCCGTAGTTTATAGATGGTAACAGCATCATAGCATAGCTAGTTTTGCATATTAAACAAGCTTCATTCCCATCTCGATAGCTTTCTTATTCAAGGGGATAAGGTGGTGATGATGTTTGGGAAGGGTTTCCTTTAATGCAAGGAGCAGTGATTCTATCTTCACAATCTTATTAATTTTGACCAGGACACCGAGCAGAAGCATGTTCATCACTTTGATATTTTTAAGTTCGTTGATGGCTTTTTCAATTGCCGGAATTGCATAAACATTTATATCTGTTCTTGTTGGATGTTCTTTTATGGTGCTGCTTTCCCAGATGAGAATGCCGCCCTTTTTCACCCTGGGTTCAAATTTTTTAAGACTAGGTTGATTGAGTACCACAGCCACATCGTATTTGCTGACAATAGGAGAAGAGATCATTTGATCACTGATGTTAACTATACAGTTTGCTGTGCCGCCTCTCATTTCAGGGCCGTAAGAGGGCATCCAGCTTATCTCTTTTCCTTCCTTCATGGCTGCGTAGGCGAGCAGTGTTCCCATTGAAAGTACACCCTGTCCGCCGAAACCTGCAAAGATCATTTCCAGTAACATTTTACTGCCTCCTCTTGGCAGGTTCTTTAAAAACACCGAGGGGAAAATACGGGAAGACTTGCTCTTCCAGCCATTTTAAAGATTCTTCTGGAGTACATTTCCATCCGGAAGGACAGTTGGAAGCCACTTCGATAAATGTGGTTCCCAGGCCTTGCATCTGGAATTCGATGGCTTTTTTGATTGCTCGCTTGGCTTTCCTGGCATTTGCCGGTGTATCACAGCTTACCCTTTCAACATAAGCCACTTTTTCAAATTGAGAGATGATTTCTGCCATTTTCATGGGCATTCCGGAATCCTTTGTTTCTCTGCCGTAGGGACAGGTTGTAGTTTTTTGGCCCTCAAGTGTTGTTGGGGCCATCTGGCCGCCGGTCATACCGTAGATTCCGTTATTGATAAAGATGAAAGTAAAATTTTCGCCCCTGTTGCAGGCGTGCAGTGTTTCTGCTGTGCCTATAGCTGCCAGGTCGCCATCCCCCTGATAAGAAAATACAATTCTGTCAGGAAGGATCCGTTTAATTCCAGTTGCCACAGCAGCAGCGCGGCCGTGTGCGGCCTCCTGCATGTCAACATCCATGTAGTCATAAGCAAACACTGAACATCCAACCGGGCAAACACCGATTGTTTTATCTTGAATATCCAGTTCCTCAATCACTTCCATCAGAAATTTATGAATTGTTGAATGAAAACATCCCGGGCAATAGTGCATCCTTGTACTGAGAAGAGTTTTTGGCTTTTTATATATAAGCTGATATCCATCTTTCATGGACTTACTCCTTTATTCCTAAGTTTTTCATCTTTAATTTTTGAACTTGTGAGATTGCCACGATGCTGCATTCCTCTCAATGACATTTTTTTCCATGAGCTATGAGCTTCTTC
>DAOUYU010000096.1 GCA_030673995.1 Candidatus Aminicenantota bacterium | reverse complement strand
CTCTGGGAAAGAATGGGGCACAAAACCTATATTATTAAATCTTCGTGGCCGGCCTTTGATCCAAGGTTAGCCCTTGAGGAGAGAGTGACTATCGTGGTTCAGATCAACGGAAAACTGAGGGGCAAATTTGAAGCAGAAAGAGATATAGCTGAAGACAAAGCAAAGGAAAAAGCTCTCCGTTTGAGCCGAATCCAGGATTATATTGGAGAAAAAAAAGTCAAGAAAATAATTTACATCAAGAATAAACTCGTGAACATTGTATTATGATCTATAAGGCAGGTTTGAAGAAGTTTTTTCCCCTGATTTTCACCTGTTTTTTCCTTTTTCACTGTGGATATCATCTTCGGGGGACAGGAAGCTTTCTTCCTTCTCATATCAAGAAAATCAACATCCCCATGTTCAAAAACTTAACCACCCGTTTTGAACTGGACTTAAAATTAACCCAGGGCGTTATCGATGAGCTGGTGGCGAGGGGGAAAGTCGAGATTACCGCAGATATGCAGACGGCAGATGCTGTCTTATTGGGAGAAATCATCTCCTTCAGTGCTACTCCAATTGCTTTTGCCAAGGACGCCTCAGCCGACCGCTATAACATCACAGTTGTCACCAATATTATGCTAAGGGATCTGGTCAATCAGAAAATTATATTTTCAAATCCTAATTATTCATATCAACATGAATACGAAGTACCAGAGGGGACAGATTTTGAAAGTGTGGAGTCTGAGGCCTTGGACAAGATTGCAGAGAAATTTGCCCGGAGTTTGGTGAGTACCATATTAGAAGGATTTTAAAGGGGTGGAGAGTTTCCAGGATAAAGAGATCAGGGAAGAGACTCTTGTACCTTGTTATTTTTTTTATGGTGAGGAAAATTTTCCTGCCTATCAATTCGTCGATAAACTTAAAGAAATCCTGATTTCCGGTGAAGCTCAGGATTACAACATTGAAAGATTCGGCCTAGAAGATAACTCCTGGGCAGAAATTATCGATACAGCCAGAACCATTCCCCTCTTTCTCACACCGCGGCGTTTAGTTATTGTCGAGGTTCCTCAAGGAAAGAGAGAGACTCTTTCCCAGCAGGAAAAGGAAATTTTAAAAGAATATTTTTCTTCTCCATCCTTGAAGACTGTCATTGTTATTATTCTTTCAGGAAAACTAAAGAGAAGCACTTCACTCTTCAAATTTTTTTCATCTCTTTCTTCTTCAGCAGTCTGCTTGAAAGAGATGAAACCTTTAAAAAATAAGGCTCTTATGACCTGGATGGATAGAACATTCTCTTCCCTGGGAAAGACAGTTACTCTTGAAGCAAAAAGAAGGTTGGAGGAACTTGCCGGTAATGATCTGAGGAGATTGAATAGTGAGATAGAAAAGCTTACGATATTTGTAGACGAGAAAAAAGTGGTGGAGTTGGATGATGTTAATCAGGTTTCTGGCTGGGTTAGAACCTCTCCTGAGTGGGAGATTGCCGACAGCCTGGGAAAAGCTGATTTAACACAAAGTCTTATCGTTTTAAATAATTTGTTCAGAGAAGGAATAAAGCCTGAATATATCCTGGGTACAATGGTCAAGTTTTTTCGGGAAATTTTTCTAGCTAAATTAATGCTTAAGGAAAAAAATACCGACAAGAAGGCGATCTTCAAGGAGTTAAAACCTCATATTCATGAAAAATTCGGAAACTTTTATGCCGATAAACTTCGGGAATTCTTTTCGTTAGTGGAGAGAATTCCTATGAAAGATTTGAAACATTTTCTGGGAGAGCTTGAGAATGTCGATTTAAAAATAAAAACATCCGCTCTCAATCCCAGGATACTTATGGAGAGCTTTCTTTTTGATTATTGTGACTTTAGGAAGAAAGAAGAGATCACTTGGAGGGAGAAGAGCTAATCAATTCGACTTGGCGGCTCAATCTTGACTTGAATCTGTTGCCTTTGTTTTCGTGGATTGCCCTTTTCTTCACTGATTTATCTATGAGAGAGAAAGTAGGGGGAAGAAGATTCTGGGCTGCTTCTTTATCCTTGTTATTAATGGCTTCTCTCAATTTTTTTATCTGATTGCGGAGAATCGATTTGTTCCTCTTGTTTACAGAATTCCTGCGCAAGCTTCGTCTCCACTGTCGTATGGCTGATTTGTGATAAGCCATTTCTCTCTCCTTTTTGAAAAAAGTATGATAAGATATTCTCTCTATAAAGTCAACTATCCTAAACGAATAGCTCCTATCGCTGATCTAAAATGAAACAGAAAGACCAGAATCGAAGATTGTTAAGATCGACCCTTGCCGTCTCTGCACCCACTTTCATGAGCAGGATTCTGGGCTACTTCAGAGACATGCTCCAGGCATACTTTATGGGGACAAGCAGAGGAATGGATGAATTTGCTATTGGCTATACTATCCCCAATTTACTGCGAAGGTTAACAGGTGAAGGTGCTATGACCGCGGCTTTTATTCCTATCTTTACCCAGATGAAAAAAGAAAAATCGAGAGATGAACTCTGGAAGTTTGCCAATTTGTTTTTCTTCGACCTCACTCTGGTTATGACGATCCTCACTGTCCTGGGTATAGCCTTATCGCCGATCCTGGTAAAGATTATTGCGCCAGGCTTTAAAGGTGTGGAAGGGAGTTGGGAGCTGACCACCATTCTTACCTGGATAATGTTTCCTTATGTTTTTTTAATCAGTCTGGCCGCCCTGGCAATGGCGATCCTGAACTCTTTTCAAAAATTTTTCGTTCCTGCTTTTACTCCCGTTCTATTCAATTTAACCATCATCACTGCAGCGCTTCTTTCTGCGAGGAAGGCGGAAGAGCCTGCCATTGTCTTTGCGGTGGGTGTTGTTCTAGGCGGCGTATTGCAGCTTGCCTTCCAGATTCCTTTTCTCTGGCGAAACGGAATGCGATTTAAGTTCGGACTTTCCTTTACCCATCCGGCCGTGCGTAAAGTGGCAAGGCTTATGGTTCCGGGCATATTCGGGGCTGGGATCGTCCAGATAAATTATGCGATCAGCCGGATGATTGCCACATGGCTCGGGAAAGAAAGCGTTGCTTCGCTTTACTTTTCTTCGAGAATTCAGGAATTTACCCTCGGAATTTTCTCTATTGCGCTTTCAATTGCCCTGCTGCCCACTTTTTCTGGTCAAGCTGCCCGTCAGGATATTCAAGGCATGAAAAGGACACTCATCTTTTCCTTTAAGTTGATATTTTTTGTAACCTTACCAGCAATGGTGGGGCTTCTGGTTCTCAGGCGTCCTATTGTCCAGGTCCTTTTTGAACGTGGTGTATTCGATGAGCGCTCAACAGATCTGTGTGCGTTGTGTTTGTTCTATTTTGCCTTTGGCATCCCTTTTATTTCCGGGATAAAAATTTTAGCGCCTGCTTTTTATTCCTTTAAGGATATAAAAACTCCTGTTTTCGTTGCCTTTTTTGTCATGCTGAGCTATATCGGATTGTCTTTGATCTTGATGAATCCTCTGCGTGTCGGAGGGATCGCCCTGGCTCTGTCAGTAAGCTCGGTTTTCAATTTCATTCTGCTTCTCTTTTTGCTGGAGAAAAAGATCGGTCGAATAGAAAAGAAGGAAATTATTACCTTGGGTATAAAATCCACATTTTTTGCAGGATTGATGGGAGCTGCAGTTTGGTTTTTTATGAAGCAGTATGACTTCCAGTATCTGGTTTTCCTGAAGCAGCTTACTGTTTTAGTTGCAGCTATTACCGTCGGGATCCTGGTCTATATATTCTTGAATCTGCTGTTTAACCAGGAAGATTTAAAAAGCTTAAGAGATGCTTTCTCCCGTGAGGAAATCATCAGAGGGTAAGAGAGAGATGAAGGTCGTATTACAAAGGGTCAGACATGCCTCGGTTGAAGTTGACAGAAAGACCACTGGTGAAATTGAGAAGGGAGTGTGTCTTCTGGTCGGTATTGAAAAAGGGGATTCAGAGGAAGATGCTCAGTATCTGGCAAAAAAAATTGTGGAGCTCCGGATCTTCCCTGATGATGAAGGAAAGATGAACTTGTCTTTGACGGAGGTCCTGGGAGAGGTGCTCGCAGTGTCTCAATTTACTCTTGCCGGTTCTGTGAAGAAAGGAAGAAGGCCCAGTTTTGACAAGGCCGAAGTACCGGAAAGAGCAAAAGAGCTTTTTGATGGTTTTATAAGCCTGATCAGACAGAGAGGCATTAAGGTCGAGACAGGAGTCTTCAGCGCACTGATGGATGTCCATCTCATTAACGATGGTCCCGTCACTTTTATTCTTGAAAAAAAATCATAAAAAAAAAGGGTTTTGGGAAATAAAATCGCTTCCATTGACATGTGAATTTGGGAATATGGATATTTTTTGTCAGACCATTTCCAGGATATGACCCATTTTTTCTTTTTTGGTCTTAAGGTATTTGAGTGCATGTTTGTTAGGGACGATTTCGATAGGCACGCGCTCAGCAATTTTTAATCCATAGCCTGCCAGGCCGACAAACTTCCGGGGATTGTTGGTCATAAGCCGGATCTTCTTGATTCCGAGGGAAACCAGGATCTGAGCTCCTATTCCATAATCCCTTTGGTCGGGTTTAAAGCCCAGTTTCCGGTTGGCCTCAACAGTGTCGACTCCATGCTCCTGGATGGCATAGGCTTTGATTTTATTGGTAAAGCCAATGCCTCTTCCCTCGTGATTGAGCATATAAAGGATGACTCCTTTTCCCTCCTTGTTAATTATTTCCATAGCTTGGTGAAGTTGTTCACCACAATCACAGCGTATAGAACCAAAGGTATCCCCGGTCAAACACTGAGAGTGAGCTCGGACTAATATTGGTTCGTCCTTCTGGATTTCTCCTTTGACCAGAGCGACATGATTTTCCTTATGGATAGTATCTTCAAAAACCATCACTTTGAAGTGTCCGAACTTCGTGGGTAAATCGGCTTCTCCGACTTTATTAACAAGCCTTTCATGTTTCATCCGGAAGTGAATAAGATCGGCGATAGTCAGGATGGGAATGTTATGAGCCTGGCTAAACTTCTTAAGTTGGGGCATCCGGGCCATTGTCCCGTCTTCATTCATGATCTCGCAGATGACTCCTGCTCGTTTTAGACCTGCCATACGAGCGATGTCAATTGCTGCTTCTGTCTGCCCTGATCTCTCTAAAACACCGCCATCCTTTGCTTGAAGGGGAAAGATATGGCCAGGCCGTGAAAGGTCCTTGGGGCGGGTTTTAGGGTCTATGGCAGTCAGAACTGTTTTGGCCCGGTCGTATGCAGAAATACCAGTTGTGACTCCTTCCTTGGCATCTATAGAAACAGTGAAGGCTGTCTGGAAAGGAGCTGTGTTGTCTCGAACCATTAAAGGTATGGCAAGCTCCTTTAGCCTTTTTTTGGTCAGGGGAAGGCAGATAAGACCACGGGCGTGCTTTGTCATAAAGTTGATGATTTCTGGAGTAACCTTTTCAGCCGCTGCCATGAGGTCGCCTTCATTCTCCCGGTCTTCATCGTCGACGATAATGATGAGTTTTCCTGATTTTACTGCCTTTACGGCCTGTTCTGCTGTTGTTTTTTGTGGCCTGTCTTTCATTGTGTTTACTTTTTTCTTCTCTTTATTTTCTATCTTTTCCATTGACTCATCCAATTATACGCGTATTTTCCGAACATGTCACACTCTATGTTGACCGGATCACCGCTTTTTAAATCTCCCAGGTTAGAATTTTTCAGGGTGATAGGTATCAGCTCGACCTCGAGTGAAGAAGCCCTTAAATCAGCTACGGTCAGGCTTGCTCCGTTTAAAGCCACTGATCCCTTGGGGATAAAATATGGCCTGAGCTCCGATGGAAAAGAGATTGTCATTCTTTTTCCTGGCTTTTTCTCTGAAACTTTGAGCACTTTTCCCTGGGAATCGATATGGCCCGTGACGAAATGACCACTTAAGGGAGAAGAAAGGGTAAGAGACAGCTCAAGGTTGAGTTTTTCCCCTTGCCGGAGAGAGCCCAGATTGGTCTTTTTGATGGTTTCTTGAGAAAGATTGAAAAAGAGCCGGTTTTTTTCATTTTTGGTAAGGCTTAAGCAGACCCCGTTTACAGCCAAACTTTCCCCAATCTCTATCCGGGAAGAGAGAGCGGGAGCTTCGACAACTATTTCTTGTTTTCCTTGGCGGTATCCCTTGAACAGGCCTGTATGATGGATGATTCCGGTAAACATTAGAAATATCCTTCCAGGATGATATCTTCATCAATTTGAAAAGAGCTTGTACTCTTCAAAAAAAGAGAATCCTTAATAAAATCCACACCTTCTCCCTGGAAAAAGGACGGAGCTGATTTTCCTCCGATCAATCTGGGAGAGATGATTATACATATTTTATCTACACTTCTCTTCTCAAGCATTGAAGTCAACAAGCGGCCGCCGCCTTCCACAAGAACGCTTGATACCTCATGTTTCCCCAGCCAGGAGAGCGCTTCTTCTAGATCGAGACCGGATGAAGTGCTAGAAAGAGAAACAACCTCAACGCCCTTTTCACGAAGGGCCTCAGTTTTTTTCCGGGAGGCTTGTTTTGAGGTAAAGACAAGGATTTTTCCCCTGGAGAGTGTGGAGAGAATCCTGGCTTTTAAAGGAAAGCGAAGCCGGGAATCGAGGATTATCCGCGTTATACGTTTTCCCTTCCAATTTGGATGG
>DAOUYU010000102.1 GCA_030673995.1 Candidatus Aminicenantota bacterium | reverse complement strand
TGACAGCATGTTTTATTGTGACCTGCTCGAATGAGCCTCCAGCAAATCCAGAGACAGATCAAGCCTCTGACATCCAAAAACTATCCGATAGGATTGCCGGACTAACACCTGAAGGATGGGAGCTTTTCGACAAAGTGAAGACATTTACGGCAGAAAATCTCTACGAACACATAAACGGCCGGGCTGAGCTCTACCTCGCCTACGACGTCAAAAGCCTGACCACAGCGACTTTCGATAAAAAATCCGATGTCGAAGAATTTATAGAATTATCCATTTATGATATGGATACTACGACCAACGCATTTGGCATATTTTCCGTCGAGCGGTTTCAAGACGAAATCCCTCTGGACCTGGGACGGGAAAGCTATCGTTCGGGCTCAAGCATTTTTATCTGGAAGGGCAAGTTCTACACAACAATTGTGACCTCGGATACCTCGGACAAGCGTCTTCGACTCAGCCTCGATCTGGCCCAAAAAATGACGGCTTTTTTATCCGATTCAGGAGAGCCTGTCTGGGGTCTTTCTGCACTGCCCCAAAAAAAACGTGTGCCCGGCTCCGTGAAGTACTTCAAAGTCGACGCTCTAGGTCTGGATTTCATGCACAACACCTACACAGCCAAATACCGAAAAAACGACGTCGAGATCACGGTCTTTTTGTCACAGCAAAACTCGTCAGAGTCGGCCAGAGACTCGGTCGCACGTTATTCGAAATATGCTGCGCAGTACGGACGCGGAAGCCGGAATCTTAAAAAAGAGGGTGTTAAATTTGTCTTGTGCGACATGGACGGCAGCTTTGATGTTATTTTCCAAAAGGGTCGACTTGTCGGAGGAGTCCAAGCCGTGATCAACCGATCCACAGCCCTGGAGGCTGCTGCCAAGCTGTGGGCTCAAATCGATTCTGAATAGACTCTTTCCTCTAATATTTCCTGTAATTTTATCTAATTTTATCCTCGTAGTTGCTGTGCTGCCACATCCGGACTACTTTTCCGGTCTTATCCCTTTCAAATACCACTTCTTCACCGAGGGTTTCATCCTTGCGCAAACGGCGGAAGGTGTCGCCCTCGATGTGTTTCAGCAGAGTCAGGCCCTGAGCTGGATTTTCAGACGGCAGCCCGAAAACAGCCAGTTTACCCTGCCATGGAAGGATGGCCGTCTCTCCCCACCAAGGCTGTGCATTGTAATAACCCGTGTAGGCTTCGAGGTCAACCGCTGCTTTTTCCTCTTTGGCCTTGCCGGTGACCTTCTTCAAGATATCTCTTATACCTGTCGCGTATTTGTTTGGGGAAACACCTCCCGCATTGATCATGACGATGAAAGCCTGTTTTTTGTGAGGATCGATATTCAGAGTGCTCCGGTAACCTGGGCAGGATCCTCCGTGGCCAACCATTGTTCGGCCATCCACTTCCCTGACTGAAAAACCCAGCCCCCATGTAGTTTTCCAATCGGGATTCACCCAATGCACACGCTGCATTTCACGAAGGGTGGATGCTTTGAGGATTTCTTCCCCTCCTTTTTCTAGAAGGCGAAACTGCCAGGACGCGAACCGGGCCAAGTCTTCGACTGTCGAGGAGAAGCCGGCGGCCGCGGCGATGCCTTTGGCTTGGAATAAGGGGAGCATGTCGCGGTTTCCGTCACGCTTGAGAGCGGAGTATCCTGTAGCCAATCTCTCTCTCCACAGGGATTCCGGAAGTTTCGTGCGCGTTTCGGCCAGTCTTAATGGCTTCAATATGTTTTCTTCGATGTATTGTTGATAAGGTACTCCCGAGACTTCTGCAACGATCTCTCCCAGTAGAGTCAGCCCGAGGTTGCTGTATTGAAAATAAGTGGAAGGGCGGTAGAGAGTTTTCTGGCTGCCGAGCTTAGCCTTGACCTGCTTTGGGGAAGGAAAGGGGAAGTCGGGTCCTGTCCAGTAGGGATAGTTCGATTCACGGGGAAGGCCGGAAGAATGGGTGAGGAGGGATCTAATGGTTATAGGGCCTGTGTTTGGGTACTGCTGTTGGAGGTTAAACCAAGGGAGGTGATCAGCGACAAGGTCCTCGAGCCGGAGTTTTCCGGAGTCGCGGAGCTGCATAATTCCCACAGAAGTGAACAATTTGGAAATCGAACAGATACTGTAGATGGTGTTGGGAGATGAAGGAACTTCTTTTTCGAGATCGGCCATCCCATAGCCTTTACTCCAGAGTATTTCCTGATCTGTGACGATGGCGACCGATATGCCGGGCAGATGTTCATAATCGCGCTGGGCCTCAAGCCAGGTGTCGATCAGTCGGATGGCTTCAGAAAAATCGGGTTTCGTTTGCTCATCGGAAAAAGTGGGAGATGTGCATATTAAACTTAAAAGAAGAAGAAAAATGGAGATAGATATAAGTGTTCTTTTCATGTTCGCCTCCCTTTGAATAGTATTCATGGAATATGCTGATGCATTGATTGAAATGAATTTATCACACACAAAACGAAAGGGTCAACTAAGAATTTAAAAATCGAGAATTTTTTTATCAAGAAATTATGGGAATTTCCTTCTACTGCTTACATCGAATCCTTTACAATCAAACTCCTACAAAGACACCTTAGAAGTCAAAGGTCCAAATCCTGTATCGCCCACCATTCTTTTTTCTTGGTCTATTATCTAATTGCTGTTTATTAGCTGGGTTCGATCCACTGGACTTTTAACTTCTTATGATTTTCAGAACAGTCTTTCAGATATAGATTAATGAGCGCCTGGTATGAGAATCCCGTTTCACTGGCAAGTTTCTTGAAATATTCTATGGTATTATTATCCAAACGGATCGTTATCTGCCTTTTCAGACAATTTGCATAGGGATTTTTTCTGCTTTTCATCTTGTTAAGATCGTATTCCTTTTTCATATTATTCTCTCAAAATATACTTTTTGTTCGCTTTTTGTTACTTTTCGGGAAGATATTATCCTAATAAAATCTTCCTCTTTTCCTTCCCTTGCTGTATAGCCCACCAGCAATACCCTCAATTTTGAGCTTAATCCTATCATTAAAAAACGGACTTCCTTCAAGGAATGATCTTCATCATAGAATTCAATTGCATTTTCATCATAAAAAACAGTTTTGGCCTCATTAAATGTAACACCGTGATTCCGAAAATTGGCTAAATCCTTTTTTCTGTTCCATTCAAATCGTACCTCTTTCATAATTATTTTATAATTAATTTGTAGTGTATTGCAAGCCTCAAACAATTTTTGATCATTCAAAAATCACAGTAGTATTTCAGACGATCTGTCTGCAGAGAAAATCTCATGGTAAAATTTCGACAGATCTTAGAAGGGGCTTCTAAAACAGCAAGTGTGATCCTACTGCTTTGTGTGTGATAGGAGTGACAGGGGTCGGGTCTCAACATTTGAGATTTCTAGGATAGAGCGACTAATCATTAATGCACTTATTGAAATGTCAAATGTTGAGATCCGATCCCTCTTTTTCCCTCAATTTGTTGATATCAAAAATTGTCTTTAATCCTATATTTCCCGATGCTAACGAAGCCATCTTGGTTCTGCTCAGGAATGAAGATAAATCCGTCATCCGATAATATGCTGTTTCCAACCCAATGCGTCTCATTATTTAATGGAAACTGGAGGTAAAAGCTATCTATATATATTCCTTCCATGTCGAACACATCGACAAGCCTTTTTGTGTCGTTGTCCTTCGAAGTGGATGTTATCACCCAGAGGGATTCTCTGAAAATTTGAATGTGGAAGATATCAAAATAATACTCAGCAGAAGGTGGGCGAAGACCTCTTAGTTCTGGATCATAGACGTCCTCTTCGATTTCTTCGCTAGGGATCTTTTTGCGTTTATATTTTCTTTTAAAGATTCTCTCGATTCTGGAACGGTGAAGATCGAATTTCACAATTTTATATTCTGCAGTATGCACGATGAAAAGAAAATAATCATATGCTGTCGCCGCAATCATGTCTCTGCGATACCAGCGTGCTCGTTTGATGTAGTGTCTAACGGGAAAGTCATAAATTTTCTTCAATTTTTTAAAGTCCTCTGAGATCTCATAAAATCTATAAGGAGACTCTATGAGTCCCTCTTTATGGATGAGGTCTTTGGAGAAATGAATCTCGTCTCTAATCCCATAAATCTTGCCGTCAATGTATCTTAGAAACCAGAAGGGACCGGTAATATTTCTTGTTTTAATTTCTTTAATATATCTACCGTCCATATCATAATCCATGACCTTGGGTGGAATCCACACCTGGACTCGGATTCTGTTTCCCATAAAAAAATAAGGCCCTGTAAGTTCGCATTCGCGTGGCCCCTGCCCCTGCTTCAAAGCTTTGAAGATAAATTGACCATCTTTGCTGAATTTGTAAAGGTATGATGAGTCCATGAAAAAAATGGATCCGTCTTCTGAAAGAGAAAGATTTCTAGGATTCGTAAATATAATTTTTTCCCCATCATCTTTAATCCGCATCACCTCTTCTAACATGACTGTCCGTCCTGCATTTTTGTTTTTCGGCTTATCTGGGTTGTCGATCACAATTTGACCGAGCGCATATCTCGCTAATATTCCCGTAAAAAGGAGCACAAGTACCGAAATTTTATTGGATTGACAAGATAGTGATTTTCTTCTAAACACCCTTCGCTTCATTCTATCGCTCCTCTCAAGATTCGATATAAACCGCAGGCAAGTTTCATAGGCCTGCAATAATGAAATAAACATAATACAGGCCAAAAAAAATGTATGGTAGACGCTACTCTATTTCTTGTTTTGCTTTTGGTTTTCCTTCCCTTTTTTGGCTAAATATTCCTTTTTGCTGTTAGCAATAATCTTAATCGAATATTGTCTATCCTTTAATTTCACTTTTTTTTCTTCAACTTTTGTTTCTTCGTCCATAGAAGTAAATTTAGACCTATTAAAAGTAAATACATCTCTATGAACATCAAGGATTATATACTCATTTTCTTTAAATGATTTTACTATACCTTCATAAAAAATATTTGTAGTTATAGAGTTAGCATAAGTTCCGAAAGTCTCTGTCTCATAATCAAAGACAATTCTTACCGCTTTTCCTTCATATTTATTGCTACAATTTGTAATGAAAAAAATAGAAATGGATAATAACAAAACAATCATTAAATGTTCTAAACTTTTTTTTCTCATATTTTCTCCTCCTTTCATATCGAAGAGATAAGAAATTCATTTTTACGACTAATGTTCGGTTGTTGGTTTTGTCTCGACTTTTACCTCCAGCCATCATTATAATTATAAATCATGACTCAAGAAGAGGTCAATTGACCTTGCCATTTTTTGTGTGATATTGTCATCCTAGGATGTTAGCAGGTGGAAATTGAGAAAAATTATGAGGGATTTATGGCAAGCACTAAAGGGAAATATGATTCTTAAAAGTTAGGCAGTGAATATGGAAAAAAAGCAGGGGAACATCCCTGGATCATTTCCCCGGAACCTAATCCAGTAAGGTCTTTCTTGAGCCGAAGAATTTCTGGAACCAGGATTTGATATGACCGGTATATCTTTTTGTCAGGATAATCGGGACATCCGTTCCCTTGGTGATCTGAGCGGGCATATCGCCGATAAGTGCGCGCCTGATCAATCCTTCTTCGGACGATCCCATGATAATCAGATCATGAGGCTGCATCTCTTCCTGAAGGGCATCGATAAAACGATAAGCTTTTCTGATAATAATGGGGTCAAATCTTTATTATTGACAAACCGTTTAACGTTTGGCCTTGTCCCAAAGTGACTGGAGTTATATGCATTTTTTTCCAACTTGTCATTGCGAGGAGCGAAGCGACACGGCAATCTCATAATTTAAATATCTTTCGTTTTGCAGTAAATTATTGATTTAAGAATTCTGTCGTATTATGGTAAAGGAGCTTAAGATGGCAAAATCATCCTATTTCCTGCGATTAGGAGGAGGAAAAATGAAAATACGAAAACTTTTTTGGGTAGCCGTTTGTATTTTAATCATTTTCAGCACAGCCATTCAGGCTTCGTCCAAAAAGACATTCACTCTGGAAGAAGTCTTGAGTCCGCCTTATCCCTCGAACCTTGTTTCAGCTAAAAAAGCTGACCGTATCGCCTGGGTATTCCATTCGAAAGGGGAAAGGAATGTCTGGACTGCGACGGCTCCGGATTTCAAGCCTGTCAACCTGTCAGGATTCGTCCGGGATGAGGTGTTCGAGATTCCAGAAGTTCACATCACAAACGATGGAAAAACTGTGGTTTTTGTCAAAGGCGGACGTCCTAACAAAGAGGGCTGGGTCACAAATCCCCGGAGCGACCCGGACGGCATGGAGCAGGCCATTTGGGCGGTGAGAACTGACGGAGGAAAGCCATGGAAGGTGGCTCT
>DAOUYU010000146.1 GCA_030673995.1 Candidatus Aminicenantota bacterium | reverse complement strand
CAACATAAATAAGGAAGGTCCAGATTATGGAATGGCCGATGCGTAAGTTAGCGAGCCAGTCGCTCAATCCGCAGAAATAAAAAACAGCCAGTATGATGAGCGAGAGGAGTGCGCCGGCAAGCCCCAATAAACGGCATTCTTTTTCATAGCGCCTTGCCTGAAACTGCTTTTCCTTATCCAGGAGTGGATGAATTTTATTCATGAGTATGCCGCTCTTTAACCACTATGAACTTCGAAGTAAGTATCGTGCTCTTAGAATTACAAAATCAGGAATTATCTCACCTGGTGTATCTGCCCATCAACTGTCCTTCGGCCAGGATATGCCCTTCCATACCCCTGAGCAATTCCGGTTTCGAGGCTCCAACCACAATATCGATTTCCGTATCCAGGGCATAGAGCTTGAAAAAGTATCTGTGTGTGCCCCCCGGAGGACACGGACCGCCATATCCGATTCTCCGGAAATCATTCGTTCCCTGTTTGGTACCATTTTCTAGTAGTGCTTCTGGCGGAATATGTTCGTGCAGCTCGGTGATGTTTGCAGGAATATTATAAATAACCCAATGGACCCAGGTTCCCATCGGCGCATCAGGGTCGTCAGAGATGAGAGCAAAAGATTTTGTACCCTCCGGAGCAGAACTCCAGGCTAGAGGAGGTGAAATATCTTCTCCATCACAGGTGTATTTCTGTGGTATCGTGCCCCCTTCTTGAAATGCCATGCTTGTGACTTTGATATCCATTTTTTCCCTCCTTTCTTTGTTTAAAATCAAAAAATATGAAACCTACCCTTTAGGGCAGAAAAAAGCGCTGACTAAAACATCTCGAGGAAATCCTTCCAGGGTGTCGCCATTAATGTCTCTGTTATCGAATGACCATAAGAGCGGATGATCATCGTTGCTTTTGTAACCTGCTTAGGATCATCTGACTCGATAATATCCACAAAATCGAAGCGTCCCTGAGTCGCGAAACTTTCTTTCCAGACAACTCCAGGGCATTTACTCTTAATTTTTGAAGACACGTTATCCGCTATCTTTTTAAATTCAAATGGATCGCTGAATGCCTCAGGGGAAATCCGGCTGAGAATGATATAGGTTGCCATCTGAAACCTCCTTAAATCCATTCTGCATATTATTTAAAAAATATGCAACTCTCCCATTCATAAAGGAGATAAAGGAGGGGTCAAATTAAGGTTCAAGAACCGCCCCTACTCTTTTATTTCGAACTACAATTCCAGCGATAAGGCAGTCTTCTTACAGGATAAGAGGAAGCCAAAGTTTTCTTCTCCTTTCTGACTTAAATATCTCTTTACTGCCTGAAAGCCGAGGTATTTTCCCGCTCGAGGAGGGATATTCAGTTCAGGATTTCCCTTGGCATAAAAATCAAGCAATTCTCGTGAAGAAAATTTCCCCGATAAATATATTTCCCTCAAATAGGACTCATTGGCCTGACACCAGTTGAGGTTATCCCTTTTGAAGAGAAAATGGTCGTATAATTTATGTTCGGGAAAAGCTAGCAAAGAAAAATAGGTTCCTGCGCCTTCTGAAATGAATAGCCATTTTAACCTTTTCTCCTCTGGAATCTTCCCCCCGCTCAGATTTGAAAGGAAATGAGCATACTCATGGGCAAAAAGAACTCTGAATAATATGAAATCCTGGAATCGCTCCAGGCCAAAACAGATAACAGGTTTTCCCTGAAAGTCCATGACAAAGCCATCTGGGCTGAAGAAGCCAACAAAAAGATAAACGTCGGGTTCCTCCCTGGGAGAAACGATTTTTAAACACTTCTCATATGCCTCAAGGACGATATTCTCCGGAGGACAGAATGAAATGAGGCTTTTTAACTGGGAATAATCCGATGCTTTAATCGCTTCTACTCGCTGTTTCAGGTTTGAAATATTAATTAACGGGAAGTGAGAGAAGTAACTTTTTAAAAACTCCCTGTGGGGTTGATAATAATACCTGGAATAAATATTCCACTTGTCGGGAGGAGAGCTGAGTTTATCAAGAAATTTAAAAAAATCTTGGTACAAACAATAAACCTTCATTAACCTGAATTATTCATAAAAACTGCCGATACCTTTATTTATTTTCGATGATATCTGCTTTTTAGCATGAATTTTCACAAAATAAAAGAATAAAAAGAACCGTCCCCCTTTCCTCTTTTTCAATTTCATTTACATAAAGACGACTAAATAGAGTGATGAAAACAGATATGAAAAAATCCGAGGAAAAAATGTCCACTGAAAGAAGACAGTTCCTCCGCTTTGGATGTGAGATTCCTTCAGAAGCGATCAAAACAGACGGTCAGTATAATTTCGTTGAAAGTCTAAAAGTACTTGACTTCTCCCGTGATGGCTTAAAGTTAAGCGTAAACTTTGCAGCTCCTGCTCCGGGTTCTGACATGCAGTTAAAACTCTACATTCCCGGGAGACAATATGTAGCCAACCTGGTTGGAGAAATCATCTGGCGCAAATATATAGATAACAGGCTAGAGGTCGGACTGAAGATAGAACATATGGATAACCAGGCCAGAGGCGAAGTCCTTAACTGGATCTTCCCCCAATGGGCAGATAAAGAAAATAGAAAGAAAGAAGCATTACAGGATATTTTGTATAAGGGCATAAATAACAATATGCTTTTTAAAAATATGACTAAATCAGATGGTATTAAAAAACATGATTAATTCCGAGAAAACGAGCGAAGAAAGAAGAGGGGCTCTCCGTTTCGGATGCAAGATTCCTGCCAAAGTCGTAAAAATAGATGGTATGCAAAATTTCTTTGAGAGAGTAAAAATCATTGATTTTTCCCAGAACGGTTTTAGGTTAAACGTTAATTTTATTTCGCCTAATCCAGGCGCCAGGATAGAGTTAACACTCTTTCTTCACAAAAAAAAGTATCACACTAAAGTGATTGGAGAAATCGTCTGGCGCAAACACATAGACAACCAGCTAGAGATTGGAGTGAAGATAATACATATGGAAAACCAGGCCATGGGGGATATCCTCAGCTGGGCCCTTGCTCGATCGATAGAGAAAGAAAACAGGAAGAAAGAACTACATTATAATGTCTATTATAAGGGCACAAATGACACCACTCAGCCCTCCTCTCACTAAGCCCTCAATCGCTTAGCTTTTAATCCTCTCCATTATTTCTTACTCTTAGCAGATTGAAAATACTCTATGACTTCAGGCTTTATGAGGTATACAATCACAAAAATACCGATAATGGTACCGATGGGAATACAGAGCAAAGAGAGGGCAGCATGAACAAGGCTAAAGACTCGTCCCTACTCCTTTCTACTTAAAATCCCCATGCTCTCGTCAACTCTGGTCTTATCAAATAAGGTTCGAATAATGGAAAAGAACGCAGCCAAATTCCAGTTTTTATTTGGTTTCGGTTTGTTTTGAACTTTAAAAATATGATATAAAAAAAACAACCTTGTTGGGCTGGCTGGACAAGGACCCCTATTTGGGTATTTCACCCATATTCCCTTTTGCTTATTGCCCCAGACAGCCAGCACTCTCTTCTTTTTATTTTATTATAATTACTAACTCACATAATTAAAATTGAAACTTAAACTTTTCAAAGCGTTTGAAACCGTTTATCATATATCTCCTTGCCTTATGATAAGCAACACAATAAATGTGTTTAGAATGTCCTTGCGGGCACTGAAGGGGTATGGAAATCTTAGAATTGTGGGATCGCCGCGTCGCTTCGCTCCTCGCGAAAACACCGAAATCATTGTGTTTGTATTACTACAGAAAAGTGATTTTGGAGAAATAATTGCTTAAATCTAAAAGAATAAAATGGACTTTGATTTCCATTCTTATCATCATACCGCCCGGCATATACAGTAAATTTTACGAAGGGCCAGCTGCTCACTGGGTGAATTATTCTCTTGGCGGCGTATTGTACGTAATATTCTGGTGTCTTGTCATATTCTTATTCCTTGGTAACACTAAACCCTGGAAAATTGCCACTTCAGTACTCCTCATCACATGCTTTTTGGAGATTCTGCAGTTATGGCATCCTCCGTTTTTAGTATTTTTGAGAAGTCAATTCATCGGAAGGACCATCCTGGGGACCACTTTCACATGGAGTGATTTTCCGCATTATCTTGCAGGATTCGGAATAGGATGGCTGTGGTTAAAATTTTTAAATCAACGTTGAAAGATTAGAACAGCCTTTTGACCTCCAAAAATTAAGAATGATCAATTTTTACAAGCTTGACTCTGAGTGAACCAAAAACCAGTTTCCCTTTTATCAAATAAGGAACTCTGGGAGGTTCCTTTTGTAGATAGAGAGTTATTTTTTCCTGAACCTTGGTAATCCCCTCTTTTCTGAAATCTTTCATGGTGGGCTTTATGACCAACACATCTTTCCAACCAAATCGAGTCTTCAATCTTTTCTCCTCCATGACGACGACTGCAACTTCTTTCACCTTGTGGCCGTCAAATACCTCATTTATTACGGGGATTCCCTTTTTAGGCTCGTTTATCCTTAAATAATAAAG